>DATCAX010000659.1:0-2527 GCA_036512375.1 Candidatus Angelobacter sp.
ATCCGGCGAAGACAGCGTTTGCTTGACATTTGACTCGCTTCCGGAAGCAGAAGCCTACTGCGAAGCGAAGGTCGAAGAAATTTCCAACCTGCGCTGCGACATCTATGACCACACCGGCAAATCCAAACCGCCGATGCTTACCTACGTGAACAAGGTCCATCTCCACGCTCCGGCAAAACGCGCGAAGTGGGGTTGGGCGCTGGTGGCCGCCAGCTTGCCGTTCTTCTGGAATGCGTGGGTTCATCATGGAACGCACGTCATACCCATGATTGTTGGGGTCAATCTGGTATTCGGCGGCTTGCGCATGGTGTATTGGAGCGCTGGCGGCACAGAGAAACGGCGCTCAGTACGAGAGAAATCAGCCTAGCCGCGAATTTGAACGAATCAAAACGAACCTGAAACTAAAATTCGTGCCTATTTCGCGGCTAATCCCTTCTTAAGATCAGTGTCATCAGTGTTTATCAGTTGGTAAGTTTTTTCTCTAAGGCTTCGGCACTCGCGGCATGGGCGGCCAATCCTT
The DNA here is from genome assembly GCA_036512375.1 of Candidatus Angelobacter sp. Classification (GTDB taxonomy): domain Bacteria; phylum Acidobacteriota; class Terriglobia; order Terriglobales; family Acidobacteriaceae; genus Angelobacter. Next base: position 521 of record DATCAX010000659.1, read on the forward strand.
GGGCGAGCCCTGATACAAAAACTTTGCCGTCTCATAGCGCTTGGTTCCGTCATGCACCACGTATTGCCGCGCTTTCTCTCCGGCATTCGACCACAATGACACGCCCGCATATTGTCCATCTTTGCGCAGCACGTAATAAAACATGCTGACGTAGGCCAGCCGCGTCATGTCATCGTTGTAATTGCGCGAGATGCGTTTCAACGCGTCGAGCCCAGCTTCTTCCGGTGACATCCCGCGACGCATGTTTTCCACGATGGTATGCGCGCCTGCCACCTTGATGTTTTCTTCTCCGCTGCCAGTGGCGCCCGCGGCGCCTATGTCCTGGTCACAATAGCAACCCGCACCGATGATCGGGGAGTCACCGCAGCGTCCGGGCAGCTTCCAGGCCAGCCCGCTGGTGGTGGTTACGCTTGACATCTCCGTCTTTTCGTTAAGAGCGGAACAGTTGATCGTCCCGGTCGGCGGATAAAGGACTTTATGGATCGCATCCATGCGAGCGTCTGCCGGAATCCCCAGGTCGGCGGCCGCGGCATACATCTTCTTTACATGCAGCGGCTGGTCGTCGACGGAACTCGATTGCATCGGCGCCGGCGGCTTCCAGTTGGGATCGGCCAAGCCAGGTCCCCACCAATCTTCATTGGAATGCATTTCCTTCCACAGCAGCCATATCTTGCGCGAATGTTCTGTCAGCAGGTTCTCTTTCGGAAAGCCCATGGCCACGGCGAAGCGCGTGGCGCCTTCGCCCACCAGCATCACGTGTCCAGTATGTTCCATCACTGCGCGAGCGACGGAAGCGACATTCTTGATGTCACGCACGCCGCCGACGGAGCCGGCGCGCCGCGTGGGTCCGTGCATGCAGCATGCATCCAGTTCAACCACGCCTTCTTCATTGGGCAATCCGCCCAGGCCAACGCTGTCATCGTTGGGGTCATTTTCCGGGCCGGACACCACGGTGATGGCCGCCTCCAGCGTGTCTGCCCCGCGACGCAGCTTTTCATAGCCGCCATCAATATGGTCATAGCCGTTGCGCGAGCAGATCAGAATATTTTTTGCTGGAGAAGTACGCGGAACCTTGAGGTTATCTTTGCTCTGCGATTGCGGCGCGTCCGTGCTTTTGACGCCTTGGCCCGATGCCATTGCGGCGGAGGTGATTGCCAGTCCGGAAAGAAAATCTCTGCGTTTCATAGGGCCTCACTTTCGTGATGGAGGAAACGCAGAAGGATAACATTTTCTATCATTCCGAGCGAAGCGAGGAACCCCTATCGCCACCAAAATGAATGGGCGGTGAATAAACCAGGTGATACGATCACCGAGGTTTGTAGGGCCATGAAACTGATGCACAGCCCGACGGTCTTTCAGGCTAAAGTGACCTCTCGCTGCGCTCGAGGCTTCGGAAAACCTACACTGCCATCTTTTCCGCCGTGTTCTGATCGGCGCGGAACCGCAACAGGGCGGCCACTTGCCCGGCCTTTTCCATGTCAGGATCGCCATCGATAAAGCGAATATCCGCTCCGTTACGCAGCGCCGAGTCCACCAGCGCGTCGGAAACGTCGCTCAATTCACGCGTCTCGTGTGCGCAGACGGCACAAGTCTTCACCATGCGAGTGTCCAGATGGCGGCAGTTCGGGCACTCCACGGCTTCCGCCTTGAAGCTGCGCATCAGCAGAAGCGTCTGTACTTCCTGGCGTTCCAGCGCGTTGAGTACGTGCTTTAAACCAACCGCGCCGCGCGCGTTACGATGCGCCTCGCCCATCACTTCGCGCACCAGTCCCATCTGCTCCGTCAACATGAATTCAGTAAGAATACGATTGGCATGCTGGCGTACTTCCTCCGGAGTTGCTGAGAGAACATCGATTGGAAACCTTCCCCGCAGCTTCTGCTTGAGATCGGTGTGCAGTTGGGATTCAATCTCCGGCCATGAGTCTTCCTGGCATCCAATCAACAGCGCTTCAAACTTATCGCGATGAGACAACAGCAGGAGCGATTCTGCAAACATCTTGAAGTGCT
>DATCAX010000660.1:0-12027 GCA_036512375.1 Candidatus Angelobacter sp.
CCACCTTTGTGTTCCTTCGTGTCCTTTGTGGTTAAAACTCAAAACCCCTGTCCCCGGATCAGGCTCACCGCATCGGGCACGCCACCGCCGCCTCCGCGTGGCCCGCCATTTTTATCTTCCACTTTGTCGCCTTCGCCGGGAGCAAGAAACAGGTTTTCTTCCAATCCATGCTGGCGCGTGTAGAGATCGTGGTAACGGCCCTGAAGCGCCAATAGATCCGCGTGCTTGCCGCGCTCCAATATCTTGCCGGACTCCACCACCAGGATCTGGTCGGCCTGGCGAATCGTTGACAGGCGGTGCGCGATCACAAAAGTCGTTCGTCCCTGCATCAGGTATTTCAAGCCCTGCTGGATGTAAGCCTCTGACTCTGAGTCCAGGCTAGACGTGGCCTCATCAAGGATAAGTATTCTGGGGTCGGCCAGCACGGCGCGGGCAATGGAGACGCGCTGGCGCTGTCCGCCGGAAAGTTTTACTCCACGCTCGCCGATAATGGTGTCGTATTTATCGGCAAAGCGTTCGGTGAATTCGTCCACGTGGGCAATGCGGCAGGCGGCAAGAATCTCTTCTTCCGTCGCTTCCGGACGCGAGAACGCAATGTTCTCCCGGATCGATCCATCAAACAGGAATGAATCCTGCAACACCACGCCCAGCGCGCTGCGATAGGAATCCAGCCGGACGCGGCTCAGGTCCTGCCCATCAATGGTTACGCGTCCTGAAGTCGGTTTATAGAAAGCAGCGGCCAGGCCGATGATGGTTGACTTGCCTGAACCGGACGAGCCCACCAGCGCAGTCACTGTTCCCGGCTGCGCGTTAAAGCTCACGTCATCCAGCACCGGCTTGCCCGGCTCGTAAGAAAAATCCACATCTTCGAAGGCGATCGCGCCATTGATAGGGCCGAGCACAATGGTACGGTCCGGGGCCTGGTCTTCCCGGCCCTCCGCCAGAACTTCCCGTGTGCGGTCCAGTCCCGCAAGTGCTTCCGTGATCTGTGTGCCAATGCTGGCCATCTGCGCAACCGGCGCAATCAGAAAGCCCATGAACATGGTGTAGCTGAAAAGCTGGCCCGAAGTCATGTGTCCGGCAAGAATCTGCCGCGCGCCTATAAACATGATGATGGCGCTCACCACTCCCAGGACCACCGTGGAGGTCAGCCCCATGAGAGAGGTGGCGGTCAGCGACTTCAAGACGTTGTCCAGAAGGCGCTGCACGCCGCGGCCGAAGACATTCGATTCGCGTTCTTCCGCGTGATAGCCCTTTACCACGCGCACTCCGCCCAGCGACTCGGTAAGCCTGCCAGTGACCTCGGCATTGATCTTTGCTCGCTCGCGGAATATCGGACGAATCGTTTTAAACGCGCGGCTGAGCGCCACCATGAGGACCACCAGGAATCCAAGCGCGATCCCGGTCATCTGCGCGTTGTATTTCAGCAGGAATCCCAGCGACAGCACGGCGGTAAGAATGCCGCCGCAAAACTCAACCAGGCCTGTGCCGATCAGGTTGCGTATACCTTCCACGTCACTCATGATGCGCGATACCAGCCCGCCTGTCTTATTCGCGTCGTAATAGTTCAGTGAGAGACGCCCCACGTGCATCTGCACCCGCTTCCGGAGTTCAGATATCAAACGTTGCCCTTCTTTCGAAAGAAGCTGCGTGAGAGCAAACGATGTTAGTCCCTGAATCAACGTCGCGCCCAGCACCACTAGAACCAGCGGCAAGAGAAGGCCCGCGCGATGTTTGCCGATCACGTCATCTAACAGATATTTTGGCGCAGCCGGCAATACCAGGCCGCAAAGCCTGCCGATCAGCAATAGTGTAAAGCTGAAAGCCAAGAGCCCGCGCCGGGGACGGACTAACTCCCCGATCATTGGCCAAACGGATTTCAACTGCGCCGCGGCGGATTTCTTCTTCTTTTTGGAATCAATTATCTTGGGATCAACAATTTTAGGATCAGCTTCAGCGGCCAAAGGACTACTCCAATCGTGAGAATGCTCTTCTCTAGATTACAGGCTCTGGCCAGGAGTTTCGGAATATTGTTGATACCTGCCCAAATGGCCAGTAGTGGGTCAGTTTGGGAACTGACCCACTACTGGTATCAGCGTCTAGCGATTCGCGGGCCTTTAGGCAGATCTTCATCGCGATAGCGATGAAGATCTCGTACACCCCCACCTAGGCCGCCCATTACGGAATGGCCAGCTACCATGCAATGCGTTGTTGACTATCCTTCAGTCCCGTAGCAGCATGGTCGCGAGATAAACGGTGCACGAAATATGACGGCGCAACTAAGGAGGCATTTCCATGGGAAAGAAGCTGTTGGCGGCTGTGCTTGGAGGCCTGGCATTCTTCTTCTGGTCGTACGTGGCACACGACGTTCTGCCGCTGGGTAAAGCCGGCATAAAAGAAATCCCCAACGAACAAACAGTCCTGAGTTCCATGAAAGCCAATATGCCGGAAGCCGGCCTCTATTACCTGCCCGGTCTGGGCGTTCCAGAGAACGCCACGCGTGCGCAACAGAGTGCGGCCATGGAAGCGCGCATGCACAAGGTGGAAACCGGGCCTTCGGGATTTCTGGTGTATCACCCGTCACTCAAGTTCTCTTTCGGGAAGGCGTTGGCAGTCGAGCTTGGAACCAACATCCTCCAGGTTCTCCTGGCGGTGATATTGCTCGGCCAGACCAGCCTCGTCAGTTTTGCCGCCCGCTGGAGATTTGTGACTCTGGCCGGTGTTTTGGCGGCCATCAGCACCAACATTTCTTACTGGAACTGGTATGGTTTTCCGGGAAGTTATACCCTGGCTTACATCTGTACGGTCGCCATGGGATTTGTGTTTGCCGGGCTGGTGGCTGCGGCAATCCTAAAACCCAGGACGTCGGCAACCACGGCAAGGGGAGCGGGAGCGTAAACTTTCGCCATCTTAAGAGGCAGCTATCATGCCCATGCAATACGAATTCACGGCAATTCCGGAGGCGGAAATACCCCGCGCTTCCGATCCTGTTTTTCAACATCTGCTGGATACTTACGCCAGCGAAACGAACAAGGTAGTCAGTTTGTGGCGGCAGTTCGCCAGGGAAGACATGGCTTTCAAGCCGGCGGAGCGGTCATCCTCGGTGCTGGAGATCATGAGGCACCAACTGCTTTCTGAGCGGCGGTTTTTCGCCGAGTTCATCGGTCTGGGCGGCGAGCCGGAAGCGGCGGCGGTGCTGCCACAAGATCTCACGCCTGAAGGTTTTTGGCAACGCAACCAGGAGCTATCCCGGCCTCGGCTGGCGCGGATGGCGGATCGTGACCACAAATGGTGGCTGGAGGTAGTGCCTTTTTTTGATGTCCAGCGGGAACGCGTCTGGGTTTTCTGGCGGCGCGTTCTGCACACCACGCATCATCGCACCCAACTCAGCGTTTACCTGCGGCTTTTGGGCAAGCCGGTGCCATCAAGTTACGGACCAACAGCGGATGTTACCTGGCAAGGCGCAGATCCAACGCGCAGCGTGGAAGCGGCGGGCAGAAAATAACGGTTTAGCGGGCCATGGTGTTATCGGTCAGCAGTACAAGAATCGATGTGATGAAAACTGAGGCTATTTCCGCCGATACCGATTGAACTGATGATCGCCCACGCGGCGGCAACTCATCCACCGCCACCACGGAGCGGTCTCCTTGGTGAAGCCGGGAAACATGAACGTTGTTGGCCGCACATTGAGTTGACTGCCCGTCCCGGCCGGTGAAATGTCCTGTTCCGGCGGAACGAGCAATCCGATCTCGACCGGGGACACGGTCACAAATTTCTCGTCCATCAATCCCGCTCGAGCCATGCTTCCATAAAGCGTAGGGCCGCCTTCGCAAAGGAGATGCTCGATTCCCATTTCCTGCCGCAGAATATGCATGGCCTGGGGCAGATCGATGGTCTTGTCCTGGCCAGCTACGATCAGCTGGACTTTATCGCTCCGCCCCTGCAGTCGTGCCGCGCCCGCCTCTGTGGTGAGGATCAGCGCATCCATCAGGTCGCCATCAAACACGCGATAGGCGCGCGGATCAACGGTGCCTGAGGCTGTAACAAAAATCACCTTCTCCCGCTTGCGGCCAAGCTTCACGCGCAGCTCACGCAGTGATTGCTCTTCAATGCGATAAACAGGGCCGCGCCCTTCGTTCAACTTTGGTGTGCTCAGCGTTTCTTCCACCAGCGTATGGATGCCGGTGATGATGGCGTCAGCATGGGCGCGCAGCAGATCCATCAGCCAGCGATCCTCTGCCGACTGCGAGATGTCCGACCCGGCAGCATGTGGGCCTTTGAACGAGGCTATTCCGTCAATGGACTGAACAAAATTAGCGAAGGTCCACGGGCGCTCAGCATGCGCCGAAGGGAAGCTCATCTTTCCATATGGAACAAATCCCGGGTGCTCGATGGATGAGGATTCAGCGTCGTCAAACAAGATTTGAAAGTTGCACACGCTTGAAATGCTACCCGCAACGGGCCAGCGACGCCACTACTTGGGCGGAAGATATATTGCTAGTTATCTTTTTGGGAAAACGTGTGCAAATGCGCCAGGAACGCCTGCTGTACCCGGCTTAGATAGCGTCCCTTCAACGTTACCACGCCGATGGTGCGCGAAGCCCGATCGTCCGCCACCGCGACATAGGCGCAATCGGGCCGCTGTTCCACTGCCATCTCCGGCACAATGGAAATGCCCAGCCCCGCGCCCACCAACGCCAGAATGCTGCTGAACTGCCCGCTTTCAAACACAACTTTTGGTACCACGCGCGCGCGCTTGCAGACTTCAATCGCGGTATCACGAAAGCAGTGGTCTTCGCGCAGCAGAAGAAAAGGCTGATCGCGCAATTCCTTGAGCATGACCTTGCGCTTTTTCGCCAGCCGATGCGCCCGCGGCAGGATGGCAAACAGCCGTTCGGTGCGAAGGTTAAAGGTCTCCACGTCATGACCGCGCATGGGCATGGCCAGAATGGCAAGGTCAATCTGGCCCGCACGCAGTCTGTCCATCAGCCGCGCAGTGACATCTTCCGCCACATTAATGGAAGCCTGGGGGTATTTCCGTGAAAACAAAGCCAGCGGAAGAGGCAGGAAATACGGGGCGATGGTGGGGATCACGCCAATACTCACCGGCCCGGCGACGGACGATTGCCTCTCTGCGACTTCGTCCTTCGCCGCCTTCAACTCTCCTAAAATGGCACGGGCACGGGGCAAAAATACCTGTCCAAACCCTGTGAGCCGGACGGTGCGTCCCAGGCGATCAAACAGGCGAACGCCGAGTTCTTCCTCCAGCTTCATGATCTGCTGTGATAGCGAAGGCTGCGCCACCTGCTCACGTTCGGCGGCGCGCGTAAAACTTCCGGTCTCGGATACCGCGCAGAAATATCGAAGCTGATGTACTTCCATAGTCAGAGCCTATCAAACACAGTCCAATTATATATTGGACTTATAGCAGATTCAGCACTATTTTGAGAGTCGTTGATGCAAGCCTTGCTTGGTTCCGGCATGGGGCGCCGGCGCCACGGAACAAAACCTCTGGGCCACGGCTGAATCATGTCTGTGATTAATGTTCAGGAATCGTTTCTCAACTTAGCGCTTGCGGGCGGGAAGCACATTACCGTCCATCTGCTGAATGGCGCGAAGGTTTCAGGAAACGTGCGTTCATTTGATAAGTATTCGATCGTGCTTGAGACCAATACCCAGGAACAGCTCATCTTCAAGCATTCCGTTTCCGCCCTGCTGGTCTGCTGCAAAAACAAGCGCTGCACTGAAACGTGCGAGGCCGAAATCGTTGTACCGAAAGCCGCCGGCTAGAAAGCCTGCTTCCTCCCAGCCAGACGCACGCCGCCTTCGGCGGCGGGTTCCAGGGTGAAACTCAATCGCGCGACACGAAGAATCTCGCCCGCTTACTTGCCGGCGTGTGCGGCGGTATGGGATGTGCCCAATTCCGCGTTCAGCCAGCGGTCCACCACCTTTTGCAGGCATGCCTGACCGCAAAGATGCTTCGCCGTGGAATCATGCGCCAGCATGTTTTCCCAGGGATAAATCTTGAACATATGGCGTTCCGGCGCTTCAGCATGCGGGCTATAGGGTTCGCTCCAGGCGAGCCACCAATGGTCTACGCTGCCTTTTTGCTTGCCGCAGATATCGCAGTTAAAGGTTTCGGTCCAGGTCAATGGAGACGCTCCATCCTGAGGTTGGACTTTCTTCATGAAAGGTAGCGTACATCAGGGCCGTGGTGCAACAGGCCATTTTTCTGGCAGTCTGTTCGGTCGAAAACTACCGAATTCCATAGGCGCACAAAGTGTAAGTCTCTGTTTTGCACAGCCATCCACAGGAGTTCCACAAACTTTTTGCGATTCGTTCATACGAACGCAACAATCATAGGCTAGGATTGAGCCGCAAACATGCGGTAAAGCCCAATTTCTAGGTTGCATTTACACCATTGACGTCTATTATGGGTGCCCTAGGTTTCCCGGGTCCCGCCACGCTGAAGTCCTTCAACAGGAGAGAGAGCAATGATGTCACGCTTTTGGAGTTCAATTCAACGGCTGGTCACAGTAGCGTTGCTCGTCGCAAGTTGCGGCGCGCTGCTATACGCACAGTCCACTACCGATGGCGCCATTGGTGGAACTGTGTACGACACTAACGGCGCCGTGGTCGCAAACGCAACCGTTACGGTTCGCAACAACGGTACCAACGCGGAGCAAAAAGTTTCCGCAGATGCATCGGGATACTACCGCGTAGCCACGCTTCAATCAGGATCGTACACGGTCAGTGTCAATGAAAAAGGTTTCTCAGCATACAGAGCCGAGCAGGTGATCGTACAGGTCGGTAGCGTCACTGAGATTTCGCCCCGGCTGAAAGTCGGCGGCTCCACTGAGACGGTGGAAGTCACGGCCGAAGCGCCACAGATTAATTACACATCGGCCGACTTTGCTCCCACGTTGAATCAAACTGCGATCTCCAACCTGCCGATCAATGGCGGCCGCTGGTCCAGCTTTGCCATTCTGACCCCCGGCGTAGTGAGCGACTCAAGCGGTTTCGGTCTTTTGAGCTTCCGTGGCATGAGCACGCTGCTCAACAACAACACGATTGACGGCGCAGACAACAACCAGGCGTTCTTTTCTGAAGAGCGCGGCCGCACCCGCGTCGGTTACTCCACACCCAAGGCTGCCGTGGAGGAATTCCAGGTAAACACTTCAAACTACTCCGCTGAATACGGGCGGTCCGCGGGTGGTGTTGTAAACACTGTTACCAAGAGCGGCACCAACAGCATGCACGGCGAACTCTATTACTACGACCGCGACAACAATTTTGGCGCGGCGAATGCGTTCACAACCCTCACTACACAGACGTCGCCCGGCGTTTTCACCACCAGCCCTTACAAGCCTACCGACAGGCGCGATATGTGGGGCTTTGGCGTTGGCGGAGCGCTTATCAAAGACCGGCTCTTCTGGTTCCTGGCGTATGACGGCTTCCATCGCAACTTCCCCGGCACAGCAACTGCCAGCAGCCCTAAATCATTCTTTGGCCCTGCACTCTCAACGGACATCACCACGCTGGCTACGCGTTTGGGTGTATCGACCACCCAGGCGCGGACCATTTACAACAATGATCTGGCAGGGCTAGCCAGCATGACCGGCGCTGTCCCGCGCAAGGGCGATCAGGACATTATTCTCCCCAAGCTGGATTGGCAGATTAACCAGAAAAACCATGCGTCATTCACTTTCAATCGGATGCGCTGGGCTTCGCCTGCCGGCATCCAGACACAATCTACCAACACCTTTGGCGTTGCCAGCTTTGGCAATGACTATGTAAAAGACACATGGGGCGTAGGCAAGCTGGATACTGCTATCAGTTCGAACGTCACCAATGAAGTGCGCTACCAGTACGGGCGGGATTTCGAGTTTGAGAATACCCAAACGCCAACGCCATTTGAGCAGAGCACAATGCTGAACACCCCTACCTTTACCAATCCTCTGGGTTTGCCTCCGCAGGTCACTATTACCAACGGATTTACATTTGGCACGCCAACGTTCCTGATCCGTCCAAGCTTCCCGGATGAGTCACGCTGGCAGGTGGCTGACACAGTCAACTGGAACCATGGCAAGCACAGCGTCAAATTCGGCCTGGACTTCAGTCACGTGTATGACAACTCGCAAAATCTGGCGACGCAATTTGGCAGTTATAGCTACGTTGCAACCCCGGGCGCTTCTGCCCTGGCAAACTACATGGCTGATCTCAACAAGCCGAATTCCTGCACCGCAGGAACGCCGGCACGTGCGGTGCCTTGCTATTCAAACTTCTCACAGGCATTTGGGCCTCTGGGCTTTGAATTCGCGACCAAAGACGTGGCGTTATTTGTTCAGGATGATTGGAAGGTTGTTCCTCGCTTGAGCTTGTCTCTGGGAGTACGCTACGAACGCGAGTTTTTACCTGATCCATTCACCAACCTGATCAACCCAGCCATTCCTCAAACCGCCCATATGCCGAGCGATGCTAACAATGTCGGCCCGCGCGTCGGCTTCGCCTTTGACTTATTCGGCAACGGCAAGACAGTGCTGCGCGGTGGCTATGGCATCTTCTATGCTCGTGTCATCAATTCCACCGTCTTCAGTGCGCTGACGGGAACGGCCATGCCCGGAGCGCAAACCAGTGTTTCCTTCTCGCCGACTCAGATTGCGCCTTTGCCACCGCCACCGGCGTTCCCGTTTGTCTTCCCTGGTTCATCGCCGCCTCCGGGAAAGAGCGTGACCTACTTCGATCCTAACTTCCAGCAACCCCAGATCCGTCAGGCTGATCTGACAGTGGAACGCGATATGGGTTGGGGAACGATGGTTTCTATCAGCTATCTGGGCAGCTTCGGACGTCAACTGCCGGACTTTGTTGACACCAACCTGAAGCCCTCAACCAGTAACATCACCTATGCGGTGGTCCCAGGGGGACCGCTGGCCGCAGCCGCGGTGACTCTGCCTCTGTTTACCGGACCTCGTAAGAACACGAATTTTGGCGCCATTACTGACGTTTTCAGTGGTGTGACAAGCAACTACCAGGCAATGTCGATTCAAGCCAATCACCGCATGAGCCACCATATGCAGTTTGGCGCCAATTACACCTGGTCGCACGCTCTGGATAACGGCGTGAACGGCACCACTTTCATCGCCACCAACTCGCTCTTGAACCCATTCAACGTGAATGCCGATTATGGCAATTCCATCTATAACGTACCGCAACGCTTCGTTCTCAATGCAGTGATGACCTCGCCATGGCATTTCAACGGCTGGGAAAAGTGGTTGACCAATGACTGGGAGATCGCGCCGGTCTATCAGATTCAGTCTGGGCTGCCAGTCACCGTGGGCGTAACTGGAAACGCTCCCGGAGGGACCGTGAGCGGCATTATCGGTTCGGGGGGCGCCAACCGCATCCCGAGCCGCGACAGTGTTCAGATGCCTGGCACCTGGATTACCGATCTGCGTGTTTCCAAGAGCTTTGCAGTCACCGAGCGCTACAAACTGGAATTGCTCACTGACTTTTTTAACCTTGCCAACAAGCAGAACATCACCGGCATAAACACCACGGGTTATAGCATCGGCGGCACAGCTGCGGCTCCAACTCTGGTCCCGGTTACGTCGTTTGGTACACCCTTTTCTTCCAACAGCAACTTCATTTACTCTCCGCGCCAGATCCAGTTGGGAGCCCGCTTCCACTTCTGATTTGCGGAATTGACACGCAACCTGCGCGGCAGCTTAGGCTGCCGCGCTTTTTTGTCACCGCCAATGAAGCGGATACGGCGGCGATTAAAATTCTGAGAAATCTACTCCGGTGCCGCCAATCTCGATTGCGTGGCGTGTGACCGGTGGCTACAATCATCGAAATCCTTGCTGTCTTCTCTACGCTGGCTTGGCGCGGGCGGAACTTTTTACTCTTTGTGGTCCGAGGCTTCGTGAAAAAAATTATTGCTCTTGTACTACTTGCAGTACTCATTCCCGCTCAACTTCTGGCTTGGGGGCCCAAGGGCCACGCAATTGTCGCTGACATCGCGTCATCTCGTCTTTCGCCTGCGGCGAAACAGAACTTGCAGATCCTTCTAGGCGACGATTCGCTGGCGTCGATCGCAAGCTGGGCGGATACAGTCAGAAAAGAGCGCGACGAAAGTTACGACTGGCACTTTGTTGATATTCCGAAAGATGCTCCGGGCTTTTCCGAAGAGCGCGATTGCTTTCGCCCGCAGGACAAGCATAAAGATGCGCTCACTGACCACCACAACTGCGTTGTGGACCGTATTGAAAGTTTTCAAAAAGTTCTGGGCGATGAAAAAGCTTCTCGCGCCGACCGGCTGGAAGCGCTCAAATGGATCGTCCACTTTGTTGGTGACCTGCACCAGCCACTGCATGCGATTGACGAAGCCCGCGGCGGGAATGACATCAAGCTGCCGGTCTTTGGCTCACCCAAGTGCGGCGACTACGACTGCAATCTCCACTGGACCTGGGACACCTTGCTGCTGGAGCACACCGGCTATTCCGAAGAAGAATATGTTGGCCGCCTCAATACATTGATCGCGCAGAAGCACCTGGAAGGGAAGACAGGGGGAACGCCGGTGGACTGGGCCAACGAATCTCATCTTGAGGCCCGGCATATCATCGAAGCGAAGCCGGCCGCCGTCGATGAAGCTTATTATCAGACCAATATCGAATTGGTGAATGAAAAGCTGGCCCTCGCCGGGCTGCGGTTGGCTAAGTTGCTAAATGACACGATGGGCAAAGCGCCTGCCGCAAAGGTCAGCGGCATTTTGCAGCCGCAGGGAAACGCTAAGTGAAAAACTATTCCCCACGGCTGGCCAGTCTCATTGCCTCGCGTTTGTTTTATGTGCTGGCTTGTATCTGCGTATTGGGTGTTCTCTCGCTTTCGGCCAATAGCCAACAAAAGAATGCACAGCAAAAGAAAGACGTGCTTAAGCCGGAAGAGTTGCCGACCGGCATGAGCATCGCCCCCACGGCGGCGCGCGGATCCACGTTGCAGCCTCTGAATCCGGGCTTGCCTGACCTTCCTGAGTTCACTGTGGACCATCCGATCTCGACAGCCGTCAGTCCTGATGGCAGCACGCTGCTCATTCTCACCAGCGGCTACAACCGTAACAATGACGCTAAGGGCAAGGCGATCCTGGCACAGACAAGCGAATATGTTTTTGTTTTTGACATTGGGCAGGCCAAGCCGGTTCAAAAGCAGGCGCTGCGAATTCCCAATGCTTACGTGGGACTGGCTTGGGCTCCCGATGGCGCGCATTTTTATGTGGGCGGCGGACAGGACGACAACGTTCATGTCTTTGCGCACGAAGGCGGCGGCTGGTCTGAATCCGAAAAGCCAATCGCGCTAGGCCATAAGACGGGCCTGGGCATTTCCGACCGCGAGGAGACGAAAATCACTCCGCTGCATCCCATGGTTGCCGGCGTCGTTGTTAGCCCGAATGGCAAGCAGTTGCTGGTTGCGAATCATCAAAATGATTCTGTTTCTCTCATTGACCTGGAGGCGAAGCAGGTTGTGGCCGAGCTTGACCTGCGTCCGGGGAAAATCGATCCAGCGCAAAAAGGCGTGGCCGGAGGCGAGTATCCGTACGGAGTTGTTTTTACCAACGACGACAAAGCTTACGTTTCCAGCCTGCGCGACCGCGAGATCATTGCGCTGGCAATGAAACCCTCGCTCGCAGTCAGCGGAAGGATCAAGACGCACGGCCAACCGGGAAGGCTGATTCTAAATGGCGCGGGCACGTTGCTTTTTGCCGCGGCGGACAACAGCGATTCGGTCGTTATCGTCGATACGGCGAATGACAAAGTGGTCGCTGAAATTAAGACCACGGCGACTGCAGGAATCTTTGCGAATCGTACGGGCTTCAAAGGCAGCAATCCCAATAGCCTCGCCCTTGCCCCAGATGAGAAGACGCTTTACGTGACCAATGGCGGCACAAATTCGGTAGCCGTGATTGCGCTGGATAAAGACCCGGATGACAGCCGCGTCGTGGGCCTGATTCCTACTGCCTGGTATCCAACTTCC
>DATCAX010000661.1:0-6217 GCA_036512375.1 Candidatus Angelobacter sp.
CAGATCGGCGAAGTTGGGGACAGCTTTGCGGCGTCGCCGATTGTCAATCTCGTACCACTCCAGGTAGTAGGCGCCTTCGGGGTGGTGTTCATCGCGGCCCGAAATCCGGACGTGGTCGCGCACGATTTTTCCATTGCGCTCGACGACATTGGCGAAGCGCCAGCTGCCAGCGACCTTGATGTACTTAAGGATCTTGACCCGGTTTGCGTACTGCTTGAGTTTTCTCGGCATCTTCCATCTCCCTGTGGAGGGGATGGAAGATAGACCGGATCGCGTTTTCGGGCAAACTCGGAAACGGAATGGACGGAGTGGAAGCAGTTGACGGGGACGACAGCGAATCTATCGACAGGAAGAACGACAGGAAGTGGGTTAAGCCGATGAAAACAAATGAAAGCTGTTGGGGGGCAGCGTTCTAACCAACTGAACTACGTCCCCAGCTTTGTTGGGAAATTACAGATTCAGGCTTCGACTGTTAGGCAGTCGACACGCCCGACAACTTAAACAGTTTAACAGATGATCGGTCAGCCGTCATCTTTCTGCCTTCGACGCAAGCGGCCATCACCTGCCCGCGATCATTTTTACTTGCCGCGATCACTTTCTTTGCTACGATCGCTTTCTTTTGACCCGGTTTCAATCAGCTTCTTCGTCAGCAGCACCAGGCCGAGAATCTGTGTCCATTCGGAAACTATGTTGCCGACAACCTGTCCCCACTTTGATTCCGAATCAGAGTGCGCGTACAGAAGCACCCATCCGATGCCGGTGACGGCCAGGAACACAGTCAATGAATGCTCGCGCAGGGTTTCCATCACGCGGCCGGACAGTTTGCGCTTCGGTTCTTTGCTCTCGCTTGACCCCCGTTCATACAGATGTTTGGTAGCCAGGATCATCACCACAACTCCGGTCCAGTCAGCAATCGCGTTCCCGAAGAACGAGCCGATATGCCTTTTCTCGTCGCTGACGCTATAAAGCACAATCCAGGCTATGAGAATGCAGATGGTGACGAGCGTAAGACCGTGCCGCTCAAAGAACGTCTGGTTCTTCGTCTTGCGCAAAGAAAATTTCAAGTCGCACCTCGATCAGACTGAAATCTGCTCACCGCCTTTGGGCGTTACTTGATCTTCGGCTTTGGCGGCGTGGCCGGCTCCGCAGGCTTTGCCGCATCATGTTGGCCCGGCAGGTCCGCAGGCTTTACGCTTACCTCACCACCGGCCACGTCGTCATACTCGGGCTTCGGTATTCCCTGAAGATATTTATCGAACCAGCCCACGATGTGTTCCAGGCGTTCCACGCGGTGCCACGGTTGTCCGGAGCGCGAAAGCTCGTGCGACTCGCCGGGGAAGCGCACCATGATGACCGGACGCCTCAGGAACTTCAGTGCCCGGAACATTTCTTCACCGCCTGCGCCGGGCGGAGTGCGGAAATCAGCTTCACCCAGCACCAGCATCAGCGGCGTCTTCACGTTCCGTATGTAAGTAATGGGTGAGCGGTTTACGTAGTCTTGCGGATCAAGAAATGGCGGCGCTTTGAACCACGATGGCTGGAACAAGGTGAAGTCTGCGGAGTACCACCACGCGGCCCAGCTTGCGATATCGCGCTGCGCCACTGCCGCGGCAAAGCGGTCCGTGTGGCCGACGATCCAATCTGTGAGCAAGCCGCCGCCGCTGCCGCCGGTAACGCCAAGCTTTTTGGGATCGACATATCCGCGCTTAAGTACTTCATCCACGCCAAGCATCAGGTCGCGATAGTCGTCGCCGGGATAGCGATACTGAATAATATTACCGAACTCCTGCCCATAGGACGTGCTGCCGCGCGGATTGGGATAGAACACCACGTAACCCTTGGCGGCCATCCATTGAAATTCATGGTCAAAGACAAAACCGTACGCCGCGTGCGGGCCGCCGTGAATATTGAGGATGAGCGGATATTTTTTTGACGGATCAAAGTCCGGTGGCTTCTGGATCCAGCCGTGAATTTTCTTGCCGTCAAAACTGGTGTACCAGATTTCTTCCGGCTGGGTCAGGTTGAGCTGGGAGAAGAGCTTGTCATTGATGTGGGTCAGCTGGCGAGGCTGAGCGCTAGCCCGGGTGCGGTCAATCCAGAAGAGGTCGCCGATGTTCGTCGGCGTGGAGATGAGCGCCACCAAGCCAGACGCATCTTTGTTGGCGCGGAAGCGCTCGACGGCCTGGTTGCCTTTGGTGACCTCTGAAATCTTCGCGGACGCGATCTCAACTTGAATCAGATTGGCCGTGCCTTTGCTCGCTGTGGAAACGATCAGGCTGTTGCCGTCGGTGCTCCAGATCACGCGATTGGGACCGCCGGCGCGTGGCGTGCCTTGGTCGCCTCCCACACCGCTGCAAACGTCAAAGTCGTAACTTGCAGTTAAATTGCGGGGCTTGGCGTCGGCCGCAAGGTCCATCACCCAGAGATCGGGCTGGGTGTATGAGAGAACCGGTTCGTTGATTGAAGCGCAGAAGGCCAGCTGCTTGCCGTCCGGACTAAGCGACATCTCGCCCGGAGCCATGTTGATGGAAACAACTTTTGCCGGCGTGCCGCCCGCCGCCGCGACCGAGTAAACATCGGCGTGCGGATGCTCGTAAGAAGGATCGTCCACCTGCGTGGTGGTGAAGTAGATTTTGCTCGAGTCCGGCGACCACATAATGCCGTCTTCCTGGTACTTGCCGCTGGTGAGCTGTTTCGGTTTGGCGTCGTCCTCGGAGCCCTGCGGCGCGGCGATCACCCATATGTGCTGCGGATGTTTGAAATCAAGATAGCCGCCGCCATTGATGCGATAGACCGAGCGCGTGATCACGCGCACGTCGCTTTCGTGGTCGCCATCGGCAGAGTCAGCGGACTTGGCTGCGGCAGGGCCGGCTTCGGGCCTGGCATCTTCTTTGTCGTCGGGCTTGGCCTCTGACTTTCTGTCAGACTTTTCTTCTGAGCTGGCTTCAGACTTTCCCCGGATTTTATCGTTCGACGCTGCGTTTTCTTTCTTGCGCAGCTTGGCCAGGTCTTCTGCTGAAGTGTCACTGGTGAAGGCAATCATTTTGCTGTCGGGCGACCACACCGGCCCGCCCGCTCCGCGCGGCAGATCAGTGATCTTCCATGACTCGCCGCCTCCACTCACCGGCAGCACGTAGAGTTGCGGTGACTGTCCGCGTCCGGGACCGCCGGGGCCTCCGCCAGCAGCGGCCGGGCCTGTAGGCTCAGGCGCGCGGCCTTCAGGCGTACGAACAAAGACGAGCCACTTGTCGTCGGGCGACCAGCGTGGTGAAGAGTCATGCTTGCCGTCGGTCATGCGGCGCGGTTGTTCGTCGCCGCGCGTGGAAACGCTCCAGATCGACGTGTCATAGCCGGTCTTCTTTTCATCTACCGTGACCTTTACAAAGGACACGCGCGAACCGTCGGGCGAGATCTGCGGATCGCCGATCCAGTTGAATTGGAAAATATCTTTCTCGGTGATCGAACGTTTTTGCGCTTGCGCTGGTTGCGACTGAGGTGGTTGCGCTTGAGCTGGTTCTGACAAAGAAAGACCGGCAATCGCGGCGGCACAACACAGCGCGATGGCAAGCAGACGGGCGGAATGAGGCATGGAGACTCCTTCAGAAGAAGCTTAACTTTATACGGGAGCAGGGAGGCGTTGTCTACGGTGGTAAAGGCCGTCCATTGACGGCGAAGTTCTCCCTCTAACTTTGGTAACTTTTCTGTCCCGCATATATAGGACAGAATAAGACCAATTATGTCCTCGGCCCCGGCCCAAGATTACGCAGAACAATTGCAGACCAGTGTGTCCGCAGGTGACGCTGCCGCACCTTCGCGCTGGCACGCACTACGCTTGCGTTTCCGCAAGATGCCCGGCTGGACGCGCTATGGCGCCGTCACCCTTCTGCTCATCGCCGCGATCTTTGCCGTCTATGCGGCGGTGCCGGCCGATACGGCCCGATTGCAGATCATCTGCCAGTACAGTTTGCGCTCCGCGCAGCTGTCGGTCATGGTGGATGGTTCAGTGGTTTACAGCAGCAATTTGAACACGGCTTCAAAAAAGCGGCTAGGCATACTGCCCAAAGGCCAGTCTGGGCCGGACATTTTTTCCAAGGTGATTGACGTTCCCACCGGCAAGCACGTGGTGCAGGTGCACATCACCGCGCCGGGCGAAGGCTTTGATCAGGCCCGCAGCGCGGCCGCAGACTTTGCTTCTGACCACGAAAGCATTTTGCAGATCAATGCCACGCGACGCAACACGCTGGCGGTGAATTTTGACGGCGCATCATCTGTGGCAGCCACGGCAACGGCCTCGCCCGCGCCCGAATCACACCCACTGCCCAAGAGCGGGATCACGATTGTCTTCAGCATCCTGGGCACCATGCTTTCCGCCAGCATCAGCTTTCTGGTGCAGGAATTCTGGCGGTCGCATAAGAATCGCGTGAGTAGTTAGCCATTGGCAAATAGCCATTAGCACTTAGCCTTTAGGCAACCAGCTATTGCACACTCTCCGTGTTTCTCCGCATTTTTTGTCAGCGCTTTCTCCAATAAAGAGCCACCGTGGGATAGATGGCTGATTTGGCTAAAGGCTAAGTGCTAATGGCTAACGGCTAAAATTTTGGTTATTCCGGCTTCTTCTCGCCCGGCAATTCCGGCGGCGGATAATAAACTTTGGTGCCGCCGTTCTTCTGCACTTCATCCATGAACGTTGTCCCGTAGTCCTTCTCGCTGGACAAAGCATAAGCCTGGCGCTTGTAATTCCAGCTCTTAGGGTTGAGACGCTGCGCCTCTTTGAAGTGTGCAATCGCTTCTGTCTGGTGGCCGGACTTGAAGAGCTGTTCACCCAGACCAAATTCAGCGGCGGCCTGCCCGATGTTGGGATCTTGCGCAGTCATTTTTTCACGCAGATGATCTTCGCTCATCACGTAGTCGCTCTTCTCGCCCTTTTCCACCCAGTCTTTCAGCGCGTTGAGGTACGGCTCAGAATCAAGGCCGCTGAATTTCTTAAAGCGATCGTCAACGAACGCGACTTCATTCGGGCGCACGATGCGGCCTTGTTCATTGATCCATACGCCCGTGGGCACGTTGACCATGTTGTACAGCTTGGAGACAAGGTGCTTTTCGTCAATCAGCGCAGTGTAGGTCAGCGGGCCGATTTTCCTGGCTGTCTCAATGGTGCCTTTCGGCAGATCAGGCCTGGCTTCGAGATAGTGAAGCGGGTCAATCCACGGGCCGGCGTCTTTTGCGCCGCCGGTATCCTGTGCGACGGAGATGATTTCAAAATTCTTGTCTTTCAACTGCTGGTAGATTGCCTGCCAGCCTGGCAGGTCAAAGCGGCATCCTCACCATGACGCCCATGTGACCAGCAGGATTTTCTTGCCGTGAAAATCCGAGAGCCGGTGCGGCTTGCCTTGAAGATCAGGCAGCGTGAAGTCTGGCGCTTGCAGTGAACTAAGCTGCTGGCGCTGGTCTGCGCGCAGGCCAAAATACCAGGTAGCCAGCGCGGCATCATGCGCCACCGGCTGGTGGACGAGTTGGGCAAATGCCGTCATGTTGAACCACGATGCGCTAGCTTCTTTGTGAATGAATGCTTCTTGTTTAGCTTTGGGCAGCGGGAAGCAGAGTTCGTCGCGACAGACGCCTTGCGGCTTGATCTCAAACCGCGTGGCGCGCTTCAGGTCGGCGGTTGTGATCCAGAGCTGGTCAGCTTCTTCGCGGGCCGAACTGAGGTCGGTAGCCGCGTCGTCATAGACGATGGTTGTGCGCAGTTCTTTGGCCGCGGCGGGTAGCGTCGCGAGCAGCAGAATAAGGAGCAGCCCCGAAGACATACTGGCTTTCATAAATGGTCTCCAATCGCGGTTCGTTTCTATTTTCTTATTTGCCTTTAATCGCCGCTCAACCGATTTTGTTGTGATGTGTCCCTTGCTTCGCTTCGGGACGCCGGAGGCAGCTGCATCGGTTTCAACCCCAAATCTTCCAAGAGCGCCGCATCTTCATCTGGCGCGGGATTGGGCGTGGTCAAGAGTCGTTCACCGGTGAAAATGGAATTCGCGCCGGCCAAGAAGCACAGAAGGATGGCTTCGCGCGACATCTGTTTACGGCCAGCGGCCAGCCGTACCATCGAGCGCGGCATCAGAATGCGGGCGCAGGCGATGGTCCGCACCATGATGAGAGGATCCAGATCCGGCGCGCCCGCCAACGGCGTGCCTTGAGAGCGGACAAGCATATTGATCGGAAC
>DATCAX010000662.1:0-6827 GCA_036512375.1 Candidatus Angelobacter sp.
ATTAGCCCGCCATATGCGCCCAGGATTCCCATGGCCATCGGGAGGTCAAAGCCCGACCCTTCTTTCTTGATGTCTGCCGGCGCCAGGTTGATGGTGATCTGCGTGAGCGGAACTTCATAGCCGCAATTTCTCAGGGCCGCACGGATGCGCTGTCGGCTCTCGCGCACGGCGGCATCCGGCAGTCCGACGGTCTGGAAATTCTCTTCCGTGCTCCGCGACGGGCTGACATCGACCTCAACCTCAATGATGTTGGCGTCAATTCCGTAGACTGCGGCGCTCTGGGTCTTGAAGAGCATGCTTGCGGACTTTCTCCTGGCTGGCAGAGCATTCTAGCAAGAGCCCAACGAATTGCAGAATTTTACGGCCCGCATGGCACCACACAGTCACCATAGGCTCTTGACCTGTCGGGTTACCTAAGTGCATGTTTCCATTGAATCTTTACCCTTTTGAAAGTACCATCAGGCCATTCTCACCGCTATTTTTATGATGCAGCATCCCGAACCTCGCGTTGATATAAGCCTCGACGTCAAGGTATGGGGCCTGGACATGTACGGTAAACCGTTCGTGCAACATGCGCGGACTGTCAATGCCACCTCTGTTGGGGCTCGCCTCATCGGGATCGATTGCGTTCGTGAAGGCGAAGTAATCTCTCTCCAGCACGACAACCAGAAAGCCCGCTGCAAAGTAATATGGGTCGGCCGTGATTCCGCCAAATCAAGGCAGATCGGTGTCCACTGCGTGGAGCCCGACAAGAGACTCTTTAGCACAAAATTAAAGCCGCCGGTCCTGCAGACAGCGAAGTTTGCCCCCAGTTTTGCCGGCGGAACCACGGCGGCGCAGCTATGGCAAAAGGCAAGGAGCACTATGACAGATACATCCGGAACCAGGAGAAGCCAGCAGCGTTTCCACTGCACGGGCGGCGTTGAGATGCGTCGCAGTGAGGGTGCGCCCTCTGTCTTCGGCAATTTAAGTGACCTGAGCCTGACCGGCTGTTATGTTGAAACCGTATCAACGCTTCCTGTCGGCACTGAAATTCTTTTCATGCTGCGCGTCCGTGACAACATGGTGCGGGGCCGGGCGCAGGTCAAGACTTCACACCACGCCGTCGGGCTGGGCCTTGTTTTTTTGAATTTGAGCAACGAAGACCAGCAGAAGCTTGAATTTGCCCTGAACGCCCTTTCCGGATCGCTTGATTTCACCACCGATGATCACCGTAAACTGGTGCCTGAGGATCCACTGCCGCCATTCCGGCCCCTTACCAACAATACAGTTCGGCCTGCTTCAAAAGGAGGCTCCAGCCAAATGTCCAGCCAGATGTCTGTCAATGTCAGCCGTACGATCTCAGAATTGAATCAGGTGGAACAGGGTTTGGTGATTGATAAGGTGGACCCGCGTATCATCGCCCAGTTTCATGATGCGGTGGAGCATCTCCGGCAAACCGCGTGGTCTATTGTGCAGTGGGTGGAGCTGGATTCCTCAGGCGGCGACCCGTTTGAAGTCCTGCCCCAGCTCGAAGCCGAGCGCATGCACATGCTGCGCAAGCTGGCCCATAACGTCACCGCCGATCTCGACTCCGGCAGCGTCACTCGCTTCACCGAAGGTATATCGGTAATTTATGAAGAGGTGCAGGCGCTCTACCGCGGGTTGCGGAAGATTGTGATCGACTCGCCCGGGGATGTGTAAAAACATCCCGAGCTTCGCGAGGGATCACTATCGTCGCGACTATCAGCAAGGGGAAAAACAGAACACGCGATTCGTTGCGACACGAAGCATCCTGATTCGCGGTATTCGCGGCCTGATTTTCTGCCCCGCCTTAGTTTCTCGAGGTTATAGGCTCCCTCACTACGTTCGGGATTTCAGAGAAAGTTAGATCCTCTCCACCGCCATTGCCACTGAATTCCCGCCGCCCAGGCAGAGAGCAGCAATGCCGCGCTTGCCATTCCGCCGGATCAACTCATAAATCAGAGTTACCAGCACGCGGGTTCCGCTGGCGCCAATCGGATGGCCCAGCGCCACGGCGCCGCCGTTCACGTTCACCCGCGCAGGATCAATGCCAAGCTCTTTGATCACCGCCACCGACTGCACCGCGAACGCTTCATTGATCTCATACAGGTCAACGTCTTCCGGCTTCCATCCAGTCTTGGCCCATATTTTACGAATACCATCCACCGGAGCCATCATCACCCATTCCGGAGCGATGCCGCTCGTCGCCTGCGCTATCACCCGGACCATCGGTTGCGCGCCAAGTTGCTTTGCCCGCGAAGCCGACGTCACCACCACGGCTGCCGCTCCGTCATTCATCGTTGATGCGTTGCCGGCGGTGACTGTGCCATCCTTCTTGAATACCGGTTTCAGATTACCCAGTGCCGCCGCGCTGCTGTCTTCGCGCGGGCCTTCATCCTTCTCAAACAGCACGGGCGCTTCGCCTTTTTTCTTTGCCGGCAATTCCACCGCAACGACCTGGCTCTTGAAGCGGCATTCCTTCCACGCCTGCACAGCTTTCTGGTGCGAACTCACGGCGTACTCATCCTGCTGCTCGCGCGTGACGCCATATTTCTGCGCCACGTTCTCGCCGGTCATGCCCATGTGATAGTTGTTGTAAATATCCCATAGACCGTCATTCACCACAGAATCAATGATCTGCGAATTGCCCAGCCGGTATCCTTTGCGGGCCTGCGGCAACAGATACGGTGCGTTCGTCATGGATTCCATGCCGCCCGCAACCACGATCTCAGCGTTGCCGGTCTGAATAGCCTGCGTCGCCAGCGCCACGGCCTTTAATCCTGAACCACAGACCTTGTTAATGGTCATGGCGCCCACGGTATTTGCCAGTCCGCCGCCCAGCGCCGCCTGGCGTGCGGGATTCTGCCCCAGGCCGGCAGCAATCACCAGACCCATGATGCATTCATCCACCTGCGCGGGATCTACTTTGGCCCGCTTTACCGCCTCGCGCACTGCTATCGCGCCTAGCTGCGGCGCAGACAATGGCTCCAGAGATCCCTGAAATTTGCCGATCGGCGTGCGCACGCCGCTGATGATCACAACATCTTCCATAAACTCTCCTTAGGAAATCCAAACCCTTCATTATAAGATGAAGCTCAGCGCCCGCGCGCTTCCTGAACTATGACCATTGAACCGCAGCCATTGCCCGAAGTTCCGTCCAACGTCGAGCCCATCCCTTCACCGCCCGCGCCGGCAAAGCCCGCGCTGATCGCGCCGCTCTGGCATACCCTGCTGATCACGGCATTGATTCTGGGCAACTCTTTTCTCGGCTCATCCAAGGTCGCCGCGGTGCAAGGTTCCGGTTCTCGGATTCTCCTGTATGGCGGCACATTTGTCACGCAAGCCGTCCTGATCCTGATCATATGGTTTGGAATTCGCCTTCGCGGCATCCGCATGCGCGACCTGATCGGGGGCCGGTGGCCGACCGTAGAATCGTTTTTGCTGGACGTTGCTCTGGCTGTCGGTTTTTGGATTGTGTCATTACTCCTGCTTTTCGGAATTCGCGTTGCTTTGGGTACCATCGATCTCCACAATATGCAGAAATCGGTCGATGACACCGTACGCCTTCTTGGCCCCATGGCTCCCCATACTTATCTCGAGGCCGGCCTCTTTGTATTGTTGAGCGTCTCCGCGGGCCTGTTCGAAGAAATCATTTTTCGCGGCTACCTGCAGCGCCAATTCGGTGCGCTCGCGCGCAACGCCGTGGTTGGCATCGTTGCCTCGGCTGCAATTTTCGGCCTCGGCCACGGTTATCAGGGGACCCGCATGATGATTGTCATCGCCGTGTTTGGAGCGTTCTTCGGGATACTCGCCCACTTCCGCAAGAGCCTGCGTCCAGGCATGCTGGCACACGCCTTCCAGGATTCCGTTGCCGGTATCGGGCTCTTCAAACTCGTCACGCGGCATTGATCGTTCTTCGCATGCATCATCACTCCGCTGTCGCCAAACAGCCGCATGGCCAAAAAAATAATGGTTACCTAGGTACCCGCAAAGCTTTCGTAGATAGGATTCACTTTTCACCGAATCATTTTGTTCGCATCGGAATTGTTTTTCCGCCAACTGCGTGAAGACCGCTAACGGCAAGGACTTTTCGCATCGCCTTTACAATTTTTTCCAAATCTGCAATCGCGTGTCGACTCCCAAATGACTTTCTCGCGCTCTGACCCGGCCCGGCAATCAACAATGACATCAATTTTTTTCTTGACTTCGATTTTCAACCACTCTATACATTCATCAATTGCGGTTTTTTACTTAAGACCGCACATCCATGAAAAATGGAAAGGGAGAATAGAAACATGGCAACCAAGAAAAAGGCAAAAAAGAAGAGCAAGAAGAAATAACAACTCTTCTCATCAAACCAAAAGGGGGCGCGCAAGCGTCCCCTTTTAGTTTTGGATTGTCATCCTGAGCGAAGCCCGCGATTAAGTTAAGGACAATCTGTGGAAATTGAGCGGCGAGGCCGACTCGCGCGCCGAGCCGCCTGCATCAGGAGCCTATTAAACAGTAGCCACATCAAAACTCTTGAGCGGTTTGGAGCGAAGCGACAGAAATTCTAGTCGGATGCTTTGCTCGCAGACAAAGCTTTGATACTCGACCCCGTGCCATTGGACTCTGTCGCACTAGTTTCCGCTTTCTCCGGATCTTCAAAATCAAGCGTCAGGTTTCTGGTCGTGGTCTCGATTGGATTCAGCTCGGCAATCTCCTCGGTAACCGGAGCGCCCAGTTCAACAAACTTCCGGGCGGAAACCATCACGCGGCTTTCCAGCGACCCTACGGCCTTGTTATAGGATTCAACCGCGCGGTCGAGCCCTTTGCCAACGTTATCGATATGCGCCCCCAGCATCCGCAGCCGGTCGTGAAGTTCCTTGCCCAGCGTGCTGATCTCCTGCGCGTTGCGCGCCAGCTTCTCCTGGTTCCATCCATACGCTACCGCCTTAAGCAGCGCGATAAGCGTGGTGGGCGACGCCGGAATTACTTTTTGTGACACGCCGCGCTCGATCAACGCGGGGTCTTGTTCCAGCGCCGCGCTAAAGAATGTCTCGCCGGGTAAAAACATCACCACAAACTCCGGCGTGGGCTCAAACTGCTCCTGGTACAGCTTGGAACTGAGCTGGAGCATGTGTGTCCTGACCTGATTGGCATGGTCGGCAAGTTTTTGCCGGCGATATTCGTCGTCCGTCGCTTCCACTGCCTCCAGATAGGCAAGCAGCGGCGTCTTGGCGTCCACCACCACGTTCTTGCCTCCCGGCAGCCTCACGATTAAATCCGGACGAAACCTACCCGTGCTGTTTGTGACCGTTTCCTGCTCCACGAAATCACAATACGGCAGCATGCCGGCAATTTCCACCACGCGCCTGAGCTGAATCTCTCCCCAGCGCCCGCGAACAGTGGGGCTACGCAATGCCTTCACCAGGTTACCGGTTTCAGTCTGAAGCTTTTCCTGGGTTGATATCAATGAACGTACCTGCGTGGTCAGATCGCCGTAAGCGCGGTCGCGCGTGCTTTCCATCTGCCTGATCTGCTCGTCTACTTTCTTGAGCGACTCCCCAATCGGAGCCACCAGGTTTTCTACTGCCTGTTGCCGCAACTCCAGGTCGCCCTTGGCTTCGCTCTGGAACTTCGCCAGAGTCGACTGGGCGAGATGAAGAAACGCCTGGTTATTGCTCTTGAGCGCTTCGGCGGAGAGCGCCTGAAAACTGTCACGCAGTTCCTGCGTCATCTGGTTGAGGATCGCCAATTTGTCGTCGTTGGCTTTGCGCTCCAGCGCCACAGTGGTTTCCAGTTTCACCTTGGCGGCATTCAACTGGGTATTCAGGTCAGTAAATTTCGCCGCTTCCAGCCGGGCCTTCGCCAACTCCTGCTGCAAAGCCGACAAACGCGAATTCAGCACCGCCGCGTTCGGACGCACCAGCAGCCATGCTATGGCGAATCCAAAAATCGCGCCCACCGCTACCAGAAGAACATTTGCCAGACCTATCATGCATCCACTCCGATCTGAAGACGCGTGCGCAACCAATTCATCCGTTCACCCCGGCAGCTTTCTTTTCCATTTCCGGTTCAAGAGGTTTCACCGGCAGAAAAACGCGCTGCTCTGTTGCCGGACACAGATTTCGATAATCACACCAGCGGCAATGTGACCCAGTCTTGGGATCGAACTCTCCCCTGCGAATACCCTCTGCCGCCTCTTCGATTTTCTCGCGGGCTGAATCCAGCTGCTTTGGCGTACGGCTGGAAATCGCCAAACTATTGTCCTGAACGTTCACCAGCACCAGCTCTCGGGGCGCCAGATTCATCTGCGCCACCGCCATGGCGTAAATGGATAGCTGCAGGCTCTCATCGGCAAACTTACGTTCTTTAGGCGCTCCAGTTTTGTAGTCGATTACGCGCACCACACCCTCTTCAAGCAGGTCAATCCGGTCAATGCGTCCCCTGATTTCGCGCTCACCCAGCCTGAAGCTGAATTTGTGCTCGGTGGCAATAACGTTGGCGGAACCTCTGGGGCTCGCCAGCAGCATGGTGCGCAACTGGTCTACTCCCCGCTCTTCATACATGGTCCGCTGGACCGGATCGTCGATGTAGCCTTTGCCGAACTCATGCTTGAACGCCTCAATCGCGTCTTCAATGTTCAGTTCCTTCGCATGCGCCGCCGGATCGTAATAATTCTTGAGCACCGTGTGGATGGCAAAGCCATATTGCATGGCCGCGGCGGCCTCGCCGGGAATTTTCCAGTCGCGCTCCAGCTTGAACTTCATGGGACACGTTGAGTAGCTCTGCACCGCATTCGCGCTCAGAGCCATCTCCGTGGCAAACGCAGCGGGCAGTAG
>DATCAX010000663.1:0-6208 GCA_036512375.1 Candidatus Angelobacter sp.
TTCGTGGTGGCTGAAGATCGGTACATCGCAGCTGATGCCGCCGAACTGGTGGAAGTGGAGTATGAAGAGCTGCCCGTGCTTGTCGATCCGCACAAGGCCATGGACGCGGACGCTCCCATCCTCCGCGAAGACCGCGAGGAAAAGAGCAATCATATTTTCCATTGGGAGGTGGGCGACAAGCAGGCTACAGACAAAGCTTTCACTGACTCGGCTGTTAACGCCAAGGTACATGCAGTATTTCAGCGCTGCCATCCAGCTCCGTTGGAAACTTGCGGCTGCGTGGCAGATTACAACAAAGCCACGGAAAGGCTGACGATCTATCTAACCTCGCAGGCGCCACATGCGCACCGCACATTGTTTGCCATTGTCGGCGGAATTCCCGAACAGAATATCCGCGTGGTTTCGCCGGATATCGGCGGCGGTTTCGGCAACAAGGTGCCGATCTATCCTGGCTACGTTTGTGCAGTCGTAGCATCGCTCACGCTGGGCGTTCCGGTGAAATGGATTGAGACCCGCTCCGAGAATTTGCAATCGACCGGTTTTGCCCGCGACTATCACATGACGGCGGAACTGGCAGCGGATAAACAGGGCAAGATCAAAGCCATGCGAGTAAAAACGCTGGCCGATCACGGAGCGTTCAACGCTGCTGCCCAGCCCACGAAATTTCCCGCTGGACTCTTCAGCGTCTGTACCGGTTCATATGACTATCCGGCAGCTTTCTGCGAAGTGGATGGCGTCTACACCAACAAGGCGCCTGGTGGGATTGCCTATCGTTGCTCCTTCCGAATCACTGAAGCGGCGTACCTTATTGAGCGCGCCGTGGACGTGCTGGCGCTTGATCTAAAAATGGATCCGGCAGAACTGCGGCGTAAGAATTTTATTCAGCCATCGCAGTTTCCCTATCAGACGCCGCTGGGCTGGACTTATGACAGCGGCAACTACGAAGGCGCTTTCGATAAAGCGCTGGAGATGGTCGGCTACAAAGAGATTCGCAAAGAGCAGGAAGAGAAGCGCAAAAAGGGCGAGCTGATGGGGATCGGAATTTCCAGCTTCACGGAAGCGGTGGGCGCTGGGCCGGCGCATACCTTCGACATTGCCGGCATCAAGATGTTTGATAGCGCGGAAATTCGCATTCATCCCACGGGAAAAGCGATCTGTCGCATGGGAACCAAGAGCCAGGGCCAGGGACACGAGACGACATACGCCCAGATCGTGGCGCAGGAGCTTGGCATTCCGGCGAAAGACGTGATTATTGAAGAGGGCGATACCGACACCGCGCCTTACGGCCTGGGCACCTATGCCAGCCGCAGCACGCCAACCTCAGGCGCTGCCACGGCGATCGCGGCGAGAAAAATTCGCGAGAAAGCCAAGAAGATTGCGGCGTTCCTGCTGGAGGCCAGTGAAGAAGACCTGGAATGGGAGCCGGGGAGATTTTTTGTGAAGGGCGCGCCCAGTAAGGCCAAGACGATCCAGGAAATTGCCTTTGCGGCTTATACAAACATCCCACCCGGCTTAGAAGCTGGGCTGGAAGCCGTGAACTACTACGATCCGCCCAACCTTACGTTCCCATTTGGAACTTACATTTGCGTGGTCGATATCGACAAGGGAACGGGCGAGATCAAAGTCCGCCGGTTTATCGCCGTGGATGATTGCGGCAACGTGATCAATCCAATGATCGTTGAAGGACAGATTCATGGCGGGCTGACAGAAGGCCTGGCTATTGCCTTCATGCAGTTGATTGACTATGACGAAAGCGGCAACGTCTCAGGCGGCACGTTCATGGATTACCTGATCCCGACAGCTGTGGAGACGCCGCATTGGGAGACCGGCCTGACCTGCACGCCGTCACCGCATCATCCTTTCGGTGCGAAGGGCGTGGGAGAGTCACCGAACGTGGGCTCGCCGGCGGCATTCGTCAACGCCGTGGTGGATGCGCTCTCACATCTGGGCGTGAGGCACATTGATATGCCAATCACGCCGTGGAAGGTGTGGAACATCCTGAAGGAGAAGGGAATCACGGGCTAAGCATGGCAGTAAAGATTGAGAAGACGTTCCGGGTCGACGAGCCGGTGGATAAAGTCTGGGCCTTTCTGAAAGACCCGAAAAAAGTGGGCCTGTGCGTGCCCGGCGCGCAGATTACCGAGCAAATAGATGAACGCACGTATAAAGGCGCAATCAAGGTCAAAGTCGGGCCAAGCGTTACCGACTATAAAGGTGAAGTCCAGATCGTGCGGATAGACGAAGCCGCGCACGAGATAGAAATCCTGGGCAAAGGACAGGATGTGCGCGGCAAGGGTAGCGCGTCCATGAAGATGACCGGTAAGCTGCGGGCGGTCGATGGCGGAACTGAAGTCATCAATATTTCCGAGCTTAACGTGGTTGGAATTCTGGCCCAGATGGGCGGGCGCGTGATCACGGAAGTTTCAAATATCATGTTTGAGCAATTCGTGAATAACTTCAGGAAGCAATTGCAGTCACCGGACGCAGTGGGCACAGAGACCAACACTGTCGTAGCAAAACCGATCAGTGCGGTAGGCGTCGCTTTTTCCGCTTTGAAAGCGGCCGTGACCCGGCATTCGGGAACCGCGGAAACGAAGCCCGAGGCGGCGAAAGCCCCAGACGATTCCGGCGCCAAGTGATGCCCTCCCTTACACTCCATCCAGGCAAATCTGTTCATGATCCTCAAGGGTTGGCGCGCGGCTTTGAGCAGCTCGGTTACATCACCGATCCAGCGCTGGGAACGGCCATTTATTTAGCAGTGAGTCTGGCCAAGCCATTGTTACTGGAAGGCCACGCAGGCCTTGGGAAGACCGAGGTGGCGAAAACGCTTGCGTCGATGCTGGACACGCGCCTGATTCGGCTTCAGTGTTATGAGGGACTTGATGTCAATTCCGCGGTGTATGAGTGGAATTATCAGAAGCAGCTATTGGCCATCAAGATTGAAGAGCGCTCAGGCGCTTCCGTTGAGGAAAAAGAGAAGCACATCTTCAGTCGCGAATTTCTGATGGAGCGTCCGCTGCTCCAGGCGATCCAGGAAAAAGAAGTGTCGCCGGTGCTGCTAGTGGATGAGGTGGATCGCGCCGACGAAGCGTTTGAAGCTTTCCTGCTGGAACTGCTCTCGGATTATCAAATCAGCATTCCGGAACTTGGGACAGTTAAGGCCAAACATCCGCCACTAGTGATTCTCACGTCGAACCGCAGCCGCGAACTAGGTGACGCGCTCAAGCGCCGCTGCCTTTACCACTGGATTGAGTATCCCAGCCTGGAAAAAGAGATGAAGATTGTATCGGCACGGCTGCCAGGAATCGCAGAGGAGTTCGAGAGACAAATTGTGGCGTTTGTGCAGGCCGTTCGGCGGCTGAATCTGATGAAAGCGCCGGGAGTGGCGGAGACGCTGGATTGGGCGCAGGCGCTGGCGTCGCTGGGAAAGAGCAAGGTGGATCGCGAGTCGGTGGAAGATACTCTTGGCTGTCTATCCAAATCCATGGAAGACACGGCCAGGATCAAGGCAGCAGGAATTGAAAAGATGCTGGCGGAAGTTGGCTGAGCCATGCAACCGCGAGAAGCGCCGGGCCTGGACCGGACAATCGTAGAGTTTTGTCGATTTGCCCGGGCGAGCGGGATTGCGGCCGGAGTGAAGGAGACCCTGGATGCAGTCCGAGCCGCCAGCGCCGTGGGAATTGCGGATAGAGAAAATTTGAAGTTTGCTTTGCGTGCGGTGATCTGTTCCGCGAAAGCGGACTGGGACGTTTTTGACGCGATATTTGATGAGTTCTGGAGCGGGGCGGCGTCGGGCAAAAAATTGGACCGCGACAAGCGCAATAGGAATGTGCGGGAACAAGAATCGCAGCAGGAGAATGCCGAACTCGTGGCGATGGGACAGAGCGGCGCTGCGTTGGCTGAAATCGAAGACGGCAAGGCAGTAATGGGCGCCACCGCGCATGAGCGGCTGAAGAAAGCCGACTTCTCAGAAGTAAAGCATGGTGATCTGGCCGAACTGGAAAGGATTTCCTTACGACTGATGCAGCAGATGAGTCTTCGCCTTTCGCGCCGTATCAGGAACATGGCTTTGCAGGGCAGGGTAGATTTGCGCCGCACGATCCGGCGAAGCATTAGTCGCGGCGGTGATCCCATTGATCTTTGCTTCCGCAAGAGAAAGTTGCAGCAATTGAAGCTGGTGATCGCACTGGATGTAAGCGGTTCGATGAATCCTTACAGCATCTTTTTTGTGCGGTTTGCTTATGCGCTGCAAAAATATTTCAAACGGGTAGGTACTTTTCTTTTCAGCACCCAGCTCACGGAAATCACTTCCACGCTACGTGCCCGGCAGCTGCAAGATGCTTTGGAGTCACTGGCGGGGCAGGCAGCGGGATGGTCTGGGGGAACGAAGATTGGGGATTCACTGCAAAAGCTGGTCAGACTCCATGGAAGACGACTCTTCTCCCGCGACACGGTGTTCGTGGTCCTGAGCGACGGTTGGGACACCGGTGATCCCGCGATCCTGGCAGAGGAACTGGGCGGTATCCGGCGGCGAGTCCGCAAGCTGATCTGGTTGAACCCGCTTCTGGGAATGGCTGACTACCAGCCCATCACGCGCGGTATGAGCGCGGCGCTACCCTACATTGATGTATTTGCTCCGGCGCACAATCTTGAGAGCCTGCTAAATCTGGAGACTCACTTGAAGCGCGGATGAAAAATCTCAGCTGGCCAGCGTTTGTGGTGCCTAGTTAGGCAGTAACATAAGAACGCCTATGATGTTCGATCAGTTTCTCAAAGAGACCGCGGAATTAATCGTCCACGGCGAATCGTTTGTCACGGCGACCGTGGTGCGTGCATTGGCTCCCACTTCCGGTAAGCCGGGAGACAAGGCGATCATTCGCGCGGACGGCAGACTAGCGGGATGGATAGGCGGCGGCTGCGCCCAGCCCGTGGTGGTTAAGGAGGCGCTGAAAGCGCTGGCTGATGGACATCCCAGGCTGGTCCGGATCAGTCCTTCCGACAGCAATCCGGAAGAGGGAATTGTGGATTACACGATGACGTGCCATAGCGGAGGAGCTTTGGACATCTATCTTGAACCAGTGACGCCTAAACCTCAGATCATAATTCTTGGCCGGTCGCCTGTAGCGCAGATTCTGGCACAACTGGCCAGCACGATTGGATATGGCGTTTCGATGGTTTCTACGGATACGGCTACAGATGGACGCGCAGGCATTGAGATGATCACGACAAGCGATTTCAGTCTTGCCAGCGTAACGATAACTGAGCAGACGTTTGTAGTGGTTTCAACTCAAGGTGAAGGCGACGAGGAAGCTCTGGAACAGGCGGTCAACAGTAATGCGCGCTATATCGCGTTTGTTGCGAGCAAGACCAAAGCAACCAAAGTGCTGGAACTTCTGGAGGCGCGCGGCGTCAGTAGGGAGAAAATCAGTCGTGTGCGCGCGCCGGCTGGATTAAATCTCGGGACTACCTCGCCCGAGGAAATATCTGTAAGCATCCTGGCGGAGATTGTCCAGATACGCGCGAGTGCCGCGAAGGTGTTGGCCCGACCCCACAATAGCGCAACGCTAAATGTGATTCAGAATGACGCGAAAGATCCCATCTGCGGCATGGCTGTGGAAAAAAGCAATGCTAGATATAAGGCCGATTTTCAGGGGAAGACATTTTATTTCTGTTGTGCAGGCTGCAAACAGAAGTTTGAGCAGGCTCCTGAGCGCTATCAGGCCATCTAGTTGCCGAGCGCTAAGAGTCCAGAAAGTGGGACCATTTTGCCCCACGCAATAGGCCGAGATGCAAAAATTTACCCACAAATGGAATCGGATTTCTAACTTCGCGGCAACCCTAGGTTTGCG
Organism: Candidatus Angelobacter sp.; assembly: GCA_036512375.1. Taxonomy (GTDB): domain Bacteria; phylum Acidobacteriota; class Terriglobia; order Terriglobales; family Acidobacteriaceae; genus Angelobacter. The sequence goes on from DATCAX010000663.1 coordinate 5,850, forward strand.
TTATCACTTTACCGGTCATGGAACACGTAACATTAGTAATCACCGTGAGGCGTTCTAAGTTTTTTTTAATACACCCTGAGCGTTCACTTGGGATAAGTTATCGCTTAAACGAGGTGTTGAATGACGGATGCCCTTCCGGGTGCACTTTCTAATCGTCTGCGGGAAATTTCAAGCGAACTACGCGAGATTGATCTGGCTATGAAGTCGGGAGCAACTCCAGACCTGCTTCTTCTGCAAGATTTTCGCAACGTGCTTGACAATGCTCGTTTGACCGCATGGACAGTCAGCGAAACGCTCAATGTGGTCGAGTTACAAAAGGATCCAGCCAACGTTTTGTCTTTTGTCGCCGCAGAACGATT
>DATCAX010000664.1:0-3580 GCA_036512375.1 Candidatus Angelobacter sp.
CTCCGGCCTTCAAACTGGGCGAAAAGTCCGACGATCCTCTTTCGATGTACCTCGCCGACATTTATACCGTCACCGCCGACCTGGTGGGAATTCCCAGTATCAGCGTCCCCTGCGGCAACACCAAAACCGGCCTGCCTATCGGATTGCAGGTGCTGGGCCGGCATTTTGATGAGAGCACGGTCTTGAGAGTGGCTGCCGCCGTGGAACGGCCTTAACCACAAAGGGCACGAAGGAACACAAAGGATAAGGAAATGCCGCTTCTATGGCTGCGGCTTTGCTGCTAATCAGTCCATCAGGTTCGGTCGACAAATTCAAATACTCTGTGGCCTCTGTGGTTCCTGGGTTGTCCTTCGTGTTCCTTCGTGTTCCTTCGTGTCCTTTGTGGTTAAGGCGGTTAATTCCCTAACCGCTCAAAGAATTTCCGGTCTAAGTTAAACGAATGGAAGTTACAGATGCAGCCGTAGTGGCGCAGGTTCTGGCCGGCGACCGAGACGCTTTTCGCGTCCTGGCCGACCGCCATTCGCGCAGCATCTTTCGCGTGATTTACCGCATGACCGGAAACCAGCAGGATACGGAAGAGCTCGTCCAGGAAACTTTTCTGCGGGCCTACAAGAGCCTGGAGCGCTTTGAACTGCGCGCCAATTTCAGCACATGGCTCTACCGGATCGCGGTGAACCGCACGCTTGACTTCCTGAGCGCGAGAAAGACGCATATGCAGACCAAGGACACATACCGAATTGTCGACAACCCTGAAGCAGGAGACAGCTCGCAAATTCAGATGCCGGGAACCGAACCCGGTCCAGACCGACTGGTGCTCAGCGCGGAGATGAAGCGCAAAATTGCCGGAGCGCTCGGCCTGCTTACGCCGGCAGAGCGCGTGGCGTTCACCATGCGCCACATGGAAGGGCGGTCGATTGAAGAGATCAGCCAGACGCTGAACCTGAAGGCCAGCGCCGCCAAGAACAGCGTGTTCCGCGCTGTCCAGAAACTCAGGCAGCAACTTGAACCGTATGCCAGTCCGGGGGCCTCACGCTCTCCGCGCGGTGGGGTGGGGGCGCAATGAATCATCTCAGCGAAGAACAAATCGTATTGCATTATTACGGCGACGCCGAGGAAGCCGCGGAAGTCGAGCGCCATCTGGCCGCGTGCGCTGACTGCCGTGCCGAATTTGCCCGCGTGCAATCCACACTTCGGCAGATTGAGCCGCTTGAAGTCCCCGAACCTGCGGCGAATTTTGAAGAAAAGACATGGCTCAACCTGCGCGACCGTCTTCCGGAAAAAGGTGGCTTTCTTCGGCGACTATTCGGCACACAACAAAAATGGGCATTAGCCGGCGCGATGGCGCTGCTACTTGCCGCCGCGTTCATCGCTGGCCGCTTCTGGCCGCGCCCTGTGCAGCCAATCGCGCAACAACAGCCTTCACAAGTCAATCCGCAGCGCGTGATTCTGGTCGCAGTTGGCGATCACCTGGAACGCTCTCAGATGCTGCTGGTGGAGATCATGAACGCTGACACCAAAGGCCCCATTAATTTCTCCAGCGAGCAGGCGGAGGCCCGCGACCTGTTGGACAGCAATCATCTCTATCGCGCGAGTGCACAGCAGGCCGGCGATCCGCAGGTGGCTCGGTTGCTCGATCAGTTGGGTCGCGTGCTGGCGGAGATCGCCAATGGCCCAGCCGATGTTTCTCCCGGAGATCTGGAGCAGGTCCGTCACACCATCCAGTCAGAAGGCCTTCTGTTCAAAGTCCGCGTAATCGGTTCTGAAGTGAATTCGAAGGCGCGCCGCCCGGAAGACATTTCCGGCGGCGCCGTTAACCAGAGGCTATAACAATGATCAATCGCAAATCGTTCCTTATTTTATTTCTTAACTTCGCTGCTTTTTTCGGAACCGCTTCCGCCGCCAACGCTCAGCAGGTTCCTTCGGCTTCGTTATTGGATCCTCAAACCGCCGAGAAGGCCAACGCGCATGAGGACGAGCTTTATTCGTCCGCCAAGGACGCGTTGGATAATGGCGAGTACGACAACGCGATCAAGCAATTCGATGAAGTCGTTAAAATCCACGGCCGCAGGGCGGACGGCGCCATGTACTTTAAAGCGTACGCCCTGGGCAAAGCGGGTAACAAAGCCCAGGGGCTCACCACCATCGGCGAGCTTCGCAAGCAATACCCGAGGAGTACCTGGCTCAAAGATGCGGGAGTGCTGGAGCAACAATGGCGCGGCGGAGGCAATCCCGAAAACATTTCCGACGAAGAGCTGAAGCTGCTGGCGATCCAGAGCCTGATGAATTCAGATCCCGAAAAAGCCGTACCCCTCCTGGACAAGGTGATCACGGGGAATTCCTCACCCAAAGTAAAAGATAAGGCGCTCTTCGTGCTCTCGCAAAGTAGCTCAGATAAAGCCCAGCAGATTCTGATGGGACTGGCCAAGGCGAATAACCAGCCGGACTTGCAGAAGCGCGCTATCCGCTACATGGGCACGAACGGCAACGCCCGCAATCGTGCGGTATTGAAAGAAATCTATGGCTCTTCCACAGACATGGGAGTGAAGAAGACGGTTTTTCAAGCGTGGCTCATGTGTGGCTGCAAAGATGACGTTGCGGCGCTGGCGCGGACAGAAAAGAGCCCGGAGCTTCGCCGCGAGGCGATTCACTATCTGGGCATGATGGGCGGTCGCGCCGAGCTACTCGATTTCTATAAAAACTCTCCGGACGCTGAGACCCGGGAAGCCGCCGTTGGCGCCATGCTGCTGTGCGGTTGTGCTCACGAGCTGGCAGAGATTGTCCAGACTGAGAAAGACCCTGCGGTGTTGGACAAGGCCATCAATACGCTTGGATTGGTGGGGGGAGACGAGAGCCTGGCCGCTCTGACCAAGGTCTATAACTCACAAGCTGATCTCGCGGTGAAAAAGAAAGTCATCAACGCGTTATTTCTTCACGGCGCCGGCAAAGAGATGGTGGCGCTGGCCAAGAAAGAAACCAACCCCGAGTTGAAGAAGGCGCTGATCCAGAAAATGTCGCTGATGAGTTCGCCGGAAATCAGCGACTACATGATGGAAATCCTGAACAAGTAAGGAGAGATGGCATGAAAATCTGGCAGAAGCACGCACTCGCAATGTTCCTGGCTGGCTGCGCCGCCATGGCGGTGCCGCAAGAGCCCGTGCAGAAATCCACACCGAAGCCCAAGATATCGAATGCCAGGTTGCAGGAGCTCTCAGCCTCGGGAGGCCTCAAGGCTACGGTCGAGGGCTTGGTGCAGAAACAGACATCACCGCTCTGGATTGGGTACAGAATTCCCGCCGTGGCCAAAGACCGTACCAGGTGCTGCTTTGACTCGGGCGAAGGAATTCACTTGGGCGGGAGCAAATGCTGCATCGGTTGCAAGATGGAATCAGGAAGCAGCAGTTCCTTCAACGGGACAGTCTCGGATTGTTCTCCGCCGGAGCCATTGCCATATGCCTTTATCTTCTTTAGGGCGGAAGAGAAGCTGATCACAAAAATCCGTGTTTACAGCGCAGACTGTCCACTCGACTTTGCGGGTCTTCCGCTCTATTGGCTGGAGGACGTAAAGCCGGAACAGAGTGTG
>DATCAX010000665.1:0-6296 GCA_036512375.1 Candidatus Angelobacter sp.
GATTAGCTTGCTGGAAGTTTCATCTTGATAACTCGGTCATCATTGCATTTATCGGCACCACGACTGTTGACGTTCTAAGCCTAGGATATATTGTGGCAAATTATTTGTTCCCTAAGGGAAAGTGAGACTGCTATTAAAAAACGCAAGAGCACAACAAAGACCGCGAAGCGTGGCCCAAAACCGGAAATATTGAAGGTCGAGGGCAACTGGAAAGACGCGGTCAAAAAGTCACTCGCCAAAAAGAAACCGCCAGAGGGCTGGCCGAAATAAATTCATGGCGAGAACGTCACACTCTTGTTTTTATGGCCCTTTGCGTAAAGTGCATACTTCCGTAACTTAATTACTGATCAACACGAATTGCTGATCAACACAATGGCACGGATTTGAAGAGGTATCCCCGGGGTTGAATTGTTATAAGCCCTTTTGAACCCTGGATGGGGAAGACGGGGGAAGGCCCCCGAAGCTGGAGCACATGAACAAACCGGCGTAACCATCCCTGGACACTTTGCCTTCATTCGTCAGCGCGGAGGAGGTGATAATAAGTCCAGCCTTAGCAAATCAACTTTTGGAGTTTTCATGAAACCTCGCTGGCTCAGTCTTTGCCTGCCTTTGCTTCTGGCGTGCGGCCTTGCCGCGGCGGCCCAATCACTGGCACCTGTTTCTGACCGCAAGAAAGTGATCGAGGAAGCGCGGCATTCGTATTACAGTCTGCGGGCGGCGGGCCTGGACGAGTTTCGCGCCACCATCAAGCCGAACTGGGAACAGGTATTGAAAAGTCAGGGCGTATCTGATCCCGCGCAGCTCCAGGCAGCGCTGAAACTGCTGAACGGGCTTCACTTCACCATGTTGCAGGATAAAGACGGCAAAGTCACGATCACCCATCACGCCGATATAGAACCGCCCAATGAGCAGGCGCGAAAAGGCTTTGAAGATATCTATAGCGGAATCGACCAGGCGGTCTCCGGCTTTTTTGCTACGTGGTCACTCTTTATGCTGACGCCGCCGCTTCCTGCGGTTGCGAGCGAATACCAGCTTGAAGATTTGGGCAGCCAGTATCGCGTTTCTTATAAAGAGGGATCGTCAGACATTGTGACCGTCATGGGCAAGGACCTGATCGTGAGGGAAATTAAAGTAACCGCGCCAGAATTCACCAGCATTGTCCGTCCGCATGTGGCCCAGACCGCGAAAGGATTTGTGCTTGCCGGATATATGGGCGACTACACGCCGAAGTCAGGGCCTGGCGTTGTGCATCTTGAAATCAAGATTGAACACACGCCCGTTCATGGCATGCAGTTACCGCTGAACCTGATCGCAGACACCACGCTGGACGGCGCGCCGACGCATATAGAATTGGCGTTTTCCGAGCATGAAGTAAAAAACCATTGAGCATGGGCGCGACGCCAAGCGGAATGATAAAGATCTGAGCAAGAGAAATTAGTCCGGCTGAGGCGGCGTAAACCCGTTCTTTTGAAAACGAAATCAGGAATTGGAATCAGGCCAGTTCGTCGGGATGGGCCTGGATGTACGCCAGGGCTTTTTCGGCCATCTGGCGTTCGCCGTTATAGCTGAGTTTTCCCGGGGCGTCAGACAGCGGCAGCCAGTAGGCGCGGCGGACTTCATGCCGCATGGCTTCGGTAATTTCATCAATCTGGCCGGACTTGTATTTGGTAAGAAAGAACGAGACCACCTTGAACGCCTTTTCATTGCCGGCCCATTTGCGGACGTAGACGTACTTGATGTCGCCCAGTTTGGCGATTAGTGTGGCCCGAAGGCCTGTTTCTTCATGGACTTCACGCAAGGCGGTTTCCGCGGGCTTTTCTCCGGCGTCAACGTTGCCTTTGGGCAGGGCGACAACGTCTTTGCGGTCTTCTGGCTCGCCTTCGCGGCCTGGCTCAATAACGGCCACCCACCACTGTTTTTGCATGTGGCGCAAAACCAGCGCGCCGGCTGAGAATTCTCGAAGCATATGGGTCAAGAAAGCATCTGTCTGTTGCGGAAAAGAAGCTTAAAAGGCTATTTGCGGATTGCGGGGCCGTTTTCGGCCTCTTTGAGGTTACCAAGGTCACCTGAAGTTGTCTCGTTTCCAACTAAATATGGAGTGAAACCAATGGTTGACGGTTACGGTTGAACTTACTGTGCAACATTTGCGGTTAGCCAGCATCTTACGTTAAGGTGCAATCTGTGCGGCACGGGCCAGCTTAAGGAGCGCCGTTGAAGAATCCGCTGAATAAGATCGTGCGGTCTGTGCGCGCACTGGGACGAGAAATCGCCCGCCAGACTGTTCCTGAAGCGCTGCCGGTTGAGCCCGTTCGCAGGCCAAAGATCGGAATTGCGCTGGGCGGAGGTTTTGCCCGCGGCCTGGCCCACATCGGCATCCTGAAAGTCCTGGAAGAAGAAAACATTCCGGTGGACTTCATCGCCGGCACCAGCGTTGGATCAGTGATCGGTGCGGCGTATGCGAGCGGCATCAGCGCCAAGGAACTGGAAGAAGTCGCCTCCCTGGTCCGCTTCAAAGACTTTTCCCGCTGGACCTTCTCCCGTTTTGGACTCTTCAGCAATGACAAACTGGGCATCTTCCTGCGCAAGGTACTGCGCTGCAAAACTTTTGAAGAACTGAAAATTCCTCTTGCCATCGCCGCCACTGACATTATTACCGGCGATGCCGTGGTCTTTACCAAAGGCGAACTGATTGATCCCGTCCGCGCCAGCTGTGCTTATCCCGGCATGTTCCAGCCGGTAAGAATTGGCGGACAGTTACTGGTGGATGGCCTGCTTGCTCACTCGGTTCCTTCCACTCCGTTGCGCGATATGGGCGCTGAGCGCGTTATCTCAGTTCACCTGGCTGCCCACTGGGTCAAGCCTGGCGGTCCGCGGCACGTGTTTGACGTGATTGGACAATGCTTTTCCATCGCGCAGGAACGGATGTGCGGGCCCTGGAAAGCGGCGTCTGACATTATTCTGCAGCCGGAAATCGGCGAGTTTGCCTACGATGACTTTGTGCGCGCGCCAGACCTGATCCGCTGCGGAGAAGTGGCCGCCCGAGCCGCTATGGCGGAAATCCGTGCATGGATGCCCGCTCCGCCGGTCACTGCTCCCACACTGGTTCCGAGTATGGTTCCGCAAGCGGAATGGCCTGCCGGATAGCCCGCCCCACTAAAGACTTGAATTAATAAATCAAGATTTAAAGCGGACTGAATGGAAAATGCGTGAGCAGTTCGCCTTCCGGAGAAGAGATTTCAACCACCAGACGGTCAGTGATGGGAAGATTTCCGGCGTTTATGTTGATGCGATATACACGTTCGTCGTAAGCCACGTCAGCAGGCATGCCAATCATTTCAATCGATTGTGGAACAATTTCTCGTACTTCCAGCCCGTCAAAGGCTCGAATACGAAACTTCAGCTTGAGCAGCAGCTCCTGCGGATCGTCCCCAACATCGACCGACGCAGCCGGCCCGTCAAGGAAAACTTTTCTGAGAGATGCAGTAATACGAAAACTGAAACGCTGAGGAAATTCTTTGATCGTGTCACCGTTAGCAGAGACGAGTTTCTTGTGCGTGCCGTCAGCAATGCGCTGGGCGCCTTCCAGTTCCGGGCACTCGATCAGGCCTATGAACGAAAGAACGGCCTTCGACGGCTTAAGTACCACCACGTCATATCCCGCGGGCACGTTGGAATGCATGGCAGGGGCCGCCCTTTGTGCAGTTCGCCCGGTGGCAACAAGACCAAAGCCGGCAATGATCACCAGACAGCCACTCAAACTAATTCGACGGGCATCCATGGCGGCTCTTTTCCAGCTCCCGCTATGTGGCATGAAACGGGTCACACCGTGATACACAAGAAGCTCACCTGATGAGAGAGGATTAGAGAGAAAAAAGATGCTCCGGCTGCTCTGTTTTACTGCCCATCCTGACGACGAAGCGGGCGGCTTTGGCGGCACGCTGCTGCGCTACGCCGAACGAGGTGTGGAAACCCATGTGATTTGCCTAACTCCCGGGCAGGCGGCTACGCATCGCGGCACAGCCAGGTCAGACGACGAACTCTCCGCCACGCGCCGCATGGAGTTCAACGCTGCCTGCAAATTGCTGAAAGTAAGCCACGGCACTGTGCTTGACTATCCGGATGGCAAACTTGATCGTCAGGACTTTCACTCCGTCGTCGCCAGGCTTACGCGAATGGTGCGCGAACTGCGTCCGCATGTTGTGATTACCATGGGGACCGAGGGAGCCATCACCGCGCACCCTGATCACTCCATGATTTCCGTCTTCGCCACCATGGCCTGCCACTGGGCCGGACGCACCAATCGCTTCCCTGACCAGTTGGAAAACGGCCTTGCGCCCCATCGTACACAGAAGCTCTATTACGCCACCGCCTTGTTCACCATGCCCGATCGGCAGCCTGTCGCGCTGGCTCCCACGACGACGATCATCTATCTGACTCCCCATGAAATTGACGCAAAGGTTGCCGCTTTCAAGCTGCACACCTCGCAGGCGCCGCTGTTCGGCTTTTTTGAAGAGACGATCCGCAAGCGCGGCAAGACAGAAGTGTTTCATCTGGCCAACAGCATCAAGCCACATAAGGTTGAGATGGAAACGGATTTGTTTGCCGGCGTTGAAGAGTGATGAGAAGAACGTGAAGTGCTTACCGCGGATCAATGCCGATGATCGCGGATCAGATTTAATAAACTCACTTTAAAGAACTTGTCATTCCGAGCGCAGCGAGGAATCTGCTTTTCTAATTTTGGTCGTGTCTTCTTTTCGTCCAACAATAAAAAGGCCCGCTTGAAACAGCGGGCCAAATACTAACTACCGAATACCAAGTACCAATTACCGCTACTTCGCCAGCGGCTTGATGATATCGCTCAAAATATCCGGCTTCGATTCATCACGGATCAGGTGAGCGTACTTCTCGCCATCGTGGTAGTTGAGCGTAAACGTTTTGTAGTAGTCGCCATTCATCACCAGCAACTCCAGGTTTGGTCCGCTTCCCTTCCCTGCTTTCAGTGCGTCGCGCAGAATGTCCGGATTGAACTTTCTTCCGTTGACCGCCACCAGCGTGGTTCCTGGCGCAATACCGGCTTTCGATGCAGGACTGTCGGTAATCACGTCTTTAATGCCGCCCTTGTCATCGAGTGAGAGCCCGACGGAGAAGCGAGCGTCCACGGCATTGCGGACTTTCTCCATGGACTTAGTGAACTCGCTGGCATTGTCGTCATAGACCAGCTTCCAGCCGCCGTTCGTGATGCCGCCCAGCGGAGCGCCCGGACCATAAGTATCCAGGCGGTCGCGCAGGAACTTCGCCCAGTCATAAGGCGTTACCTCATTGAGCGTTTTGACCACTTCCTCAAACGTGTAAGTGATCACCTTTGGCGGAGTGTTGCCGCCGCCATGGAAGATGTGGCAGAAGTCGTTCATCGATTTCTGTCCCTTGGTCTGCTGCCGGATAACGGTGTCCGCTTCCAGCCAGATCAGAAAGCCTTCGGGATAGTAGTCAACACTGCGGCGCCAGCTTTCGAACTCAGGTAGAGCGCTGTAAAGCAATTGCGCCGCGTCGGCGGTGTCTTGCAGAGGACGCCATGAGCGCCCGGGCGTGTGGTCGAGCGCCGCCGCTGTTTCGGCGGTTTCGTCCAGAAACTGCTGCTTGGTCCACAGACCGGCACGCGGTGCAAGAATGTCTCCCAGGTATTGCGTGAGGCCTTCATACACCCACAGCAGGTCACCCTGCATCGGCACCTGATAGTCCGGCGTTGCCAGGCCTTTAGGACGGCGATACTTGCCGTTCCATGAATGCGTCATCTCGTGCGGCAATAGGCTGGCAGAGAGCCAGCGGGCGTCGTCATCAATCATGGTGCGCTCGGCAATACGGTCATCGCTCGATTCATGGTGTTCCAGCCCGAAGTGCGCAGTGTGGTCGCTCAGAGTCAAAAGAAAGTGATATTCACGGTAGTGCCGCGCGCCGTATAGCGCACCGGTTTCAGCGATCAGCCGCTTGTATTGTGCGATGGTGTCCGCCGGCATCTGCAATGCAGCGTCGCCATCGGAAACTTCGTCAATGTAATGCTGGATCGGTCCATCGGGCGTAAGCGGAATGCGGCGGAAGTGAGCGCCCGCAAGCACCGGCGAATCCACCAGCGTGGTCAGCGATACCTGCTGGAAGTTAATTTGTCCGCCGCTCTCACCGGCGATTGGCAACGCCGTTCCATACTTCCATCCTGCAGGCAGCTTGAGCGACGCAACGATCGGAATATCGTCTGTGTGCTTTCCCGGCACATAAAGGACCACCTGGTTCCAGCTAAGCAT
>DATCAX010000666.1:0-4902 GCA_036512375.1 Candidatus Angelobacter sp.
TGCTGGAGAAGACCGCGGACCAATTCAGTGCGTTGTTTGGAATTGGCGATACCCTTCAATGACGCAAAGTGGGTGAGCAAGGTTTCCGCTGAAACCTTGGGATACAGCCCAAATTCCTGCGGCAAATAACCAAGCATGCGGCGGACGTCGTCCTTTTGCCGCAAAACATCAACTTCCCCCAACACCGCGCTGCCGGAATCGGCTTCCTGCAAAGTGGCCAGCGTGCGCATGAGCGTGGATTTGCCTGCCCCGTTAGGACCAAGCAGCCCGAACATGCCCAGCGGTATGGTAAGGGAAACATCCTGCAATGCCTGAGTGCCATTGGGATAACGTTTAGAAAGTTTTTCGATGCGCAATTCCATGAAGTTCTCCTCGTGTACGTGGATAGCCGGGTTACCGATTCGGCGGACAGAATGGAGTGAATCATTGCCATAGCAGGAAACACCGAAGTTTAGCCGAAGGCGGCCCTAAAGCCCATGGACTCATGTTGTCGCGCCGTAATCAGCCAGCCGCAGCTTCTGCCCTCCAGCCTCGAGTGTTCCTTTCCACTCGCCTTCGAGACTCTTGGAGGACTGGGCTGGTTTTGCGTCCTGCACATAGGCATGAGTTCTGGTGAGCTCTTTTTGGATTGCCTGGCCCGTAACCGGGCTTCCAAATAGCACAAAATTCATGATTGTGAGAGCGATCTTTCTGATCATCATGGCCGTTTCATCCTTCTCGCGAATCCGGCATAGCCTGCAGGATTCGTCGACTGCTCAACGGAAAGGAGTCTATAAAGCGGATGTTACCGAATTGTTACCGTAAAGTCCTTTTTTGGTCTACTAGAAACGAATTTGAGTGGGTGCTTCGAAGGAGGCAGCTAGAAATCATCAAGAACTGCCGTAAGACTCCAAAGACCTGCTACCGTCAACGCCGTTTGCGAGACGGCAGCCGAGAAGCCCGTGTTCCGCGAGTCAATGAAGAAGCGCCGGTGCCTGATCCCGGCTGATGGGTTTTATGAGTAGAAAAAGATGGCGTATGGTCAAGTAATTCGAACGTGTGATCATGCCGCTTCACTCTCATAGTACTTCAGCAGACCACCCAGTCGCTCTCGGCAGCGCACTTTCCCCTGCCTCAGGCTCATCAGTCGACTCGGGGAGGGATAGAGCCGCAAGTTCTCCTGAGCGAAGCCGAGCGGGAGGACTTCAGCCAAGTCGCCGTGCGGATCGTCAGTGAAGCGCCAAGCGACTGAGCAGCTTGCCGCTGAAAGACCGAGGTCATCGCAGCCGACTAAAGCACGTTCGGAAAATCAAGTCTCGCAGCTCTTTGTTGATTCGCTTCCTGCCATCTCCGAAGTTGTTGAATTCATGTCAGATCACAATTTTGGCGAAGGGCAGATTATTTTTTACGGCTGTGATCGCCCCCACTGTGGTGGCCGCCACTGCTGTGACCACCGCCGCCCGTGTGACTGCTGCCGCTGCTGCTACCGCCGCCTCGCCAGTGATGACCGCCTCCGCCCCCGTGATGCTCGTGATCACCGTCATGATGCTCATGGCCGCCGCCACCACCACCACGTCCATACCCGTAACCGCGCCCTCTATAATCGCAGCAATGGTAGTAGCAGTGGCGGTAACTGTCGTAAGCGTTGTAGTAACTGGTGTAATACGGGCTGGTGCTGGCGCCGGGATGGTAGCGGACGCATCCTACCGTTCCGAAGAGAACAGCAAGCAGGCTGACTGACAGAACATATTTCATAGGTCCTCCATACGGACCCCAGACTCATAAAGGAAAAATGTACTCCATTCGGGGAGCCCAGTACAATCAAAGTTTCAAGAAATACAGTCAAGATTCGCTGAGGACAAAAGGAGAAACTCGGTGCCGAAACTTGAGTTCACGGCTCACGAGCGAAGCCAAGCGGGAGGACTTCAGCCAAGTCGCCGTGCGGATCGTCAGTGAAGCGCCAAGCGACTGAGCAGCTTGCCGCTGAAAGACCGGGGGCACCGCAGCCAGCGAGAGCACGACTCGAACTCCTGAATTTCTACCGTGCACGCAAATTTGTGTGCAATTTCCAGACTGTTTGGCGACTGGACCCGTGGTGAGCGGGCTTCCTAAGCTCCGCCTCTTCTCACATTAATGTCAAATCCCTCACTTTGTTCGAAGCATCGCGCGAGGCTAAGCCGCCTTTTTCTTCCGTTCGGGTGCTTGTTCGACCAGGGCGAGTTCGACCAGGCTGGGCAGGGCTGCGGGATAAAGTAAAGGCCAGAGCCTTCCGGGTCTCTGGCCCTTGATCTAGCAATTTGACGGATGAAGTCTTGCCTCTGTAACAGTAGATTCGAAACGTTGCCGGGAAATATAGGCTGCCCTCGTTAAAAATCCTAATCCGCTCGGACGGGTCATTTAATGAACGTATACGCGCAGCAGCCACCAGATGAGAAACAAAGCGATCATGGCCACAATGACGTGACGAATCCACTGGCTTGCGGTTCTGGGTTCAGATCGCTTTCCACGGGAGAACCATTCTAAGTGGACGTTTCGCCATTATTATCGATAAGAGCTGCACCTAAGTTAGCATGTCAAGGCCGGACGAATGGAAGCAGTGCGGGAATCCGTGCCCGATAGGAGCGAAACTCTTTTCCGAAACGCCGTTCGAGTTCCTTGTCTTCCAATCGAATTAGGAAGATGCCGGTGACCAGCGCAAAGGCCACCAACGCATACACGGCAACCAAGCCGCTGGATATCGCCAATCCCAGCAGGCAGCATAAGTGTGCTAGGTAGATCGGGTGCCTCACTCTGCTATGCATCCCGTGAGTGACGAGCAGCTGTGCTTTGTCTGTTTTCATTTCGGATTGGCCCGCGAGTCTGGCAAATCCAAACTCTCCGATGTGACAATATATAGAAAACCCTAAACCGATGAGTACCAGGCCTGGCAAAAGTGTGAGCGGAGTCGAGTAGAGGAGCAAGTTTCGGAAAGGCCAGGTGATCCATCTTGCGGTTGCCCACATTCCGATCCAGACCAGCGCCATGGATTTGATTGGCGCTCTGTTTCTGCGCCAGAAATCTGTAAACGGATGGACCAGAAGCCAAAGAGAAGGGACGGTGGCATAGGCCGCAGCTATCTGCCATGCAGCTGTTCTCAAGATGCGCACAAGTGAGTGAATGTCTGCGAGTTTCATTGAATCAATTGATTCGGGCCGGGCAAAACGACCAAGCACTACTGGGTGTTTCTGATATTCCTCTTCTCTCGTTTACGATATTACCAGCCTTCCGGGTTTTCTTTTGACATCTTACCCTCAAAATCCGCAGCTTCCTGTTCGGTTGAAGGCAGCCAAAACTCACACTGCCAAACCCCTGCTGCTTCAGCTCACGCCGCTTCTTTCCTCTTCCGTTCGGCCCAGCGCTTCTTCATGGCCTGGCCGATCTTCTTGCGAGCTGCTGCTGACAGTCTTCTTCTCCGGCCATCGGGCCTGCCGGTTGCTGTACTGGTGCGGCTGCCCTGCCTTCCTTGAAGAGCTGCGATGGCGCTGTCGAGTCGGTCACGTTCTGCTTCCAATTCCGCAATGATCGATTGTCTGTCCAAGGGGGTGGGTTCACTCTCTTTGTTTGGATTTGAACGGCTGGTCGAATTGTAATACGAACGGCAACCGATGGACGGCGCTCTGTTAGTCGCAGCCAGCATCGTCGCGGCGATTCGCTTACGGGGAGAAGAAATAACGCGCATGCCCAAGCTCGTCGAAGTGGTGAGTGATTCGGTACTGCTGGCCCGAACAGTGATGGCCGCGATTGAACCGGATAAATGAGAACCAGGCAGCCACATGTGTGATTGCCAAAAATAAGGCCAGAGTCCTTTGCGGGGAAACTCTGGCCTTTTAATTTAGGAGTGTGACGGATTTAGGGGTGTGACGGATGAACCTGCCTTTCATAACAGTAGATTCAAAACGTCGCCGCAAAATATACGGTGCCGTCGTTAAAAATTCTAATTCACTCGCTCTGTGATGCTTTTGTGGCTATGATTGGAACCAATCGCTAGTAGATTTCGAGCCAAAGCCCTGTCGGTCACGCCGCACGGGGCTTGTTTCTTTTTGCGGGAGTCAGAGAAGGCAGACTTCTCAAATCAACTGGCCGCCGCCGACTCTCCCGGCAGCATGAGCGCAAGTTCCCACAGAAGTTCCTTTACCGTGGTCTCTGGTTTCAAGCTGAGAGTGTTGAAGCGCCGCTGAAGCTCAGCGGTTTCTGGGTCTTCCAGGTTATCGGCAATGATGACCATTCCCAGATGCTGTTGAGTGCAGAGCCAGACGGCCTCGGAAACGCTGAACGCTTCATGGATATGGTTGTTGTTCGCCACAATTACATCGTGTCCGCGGTTTCGTTCGGCTTCTAGTTCTGCAATGACGAATTCTCTAGCCGCATTTCTCCTTTTCGTGCGAGTTGACATTTTCAGGTGCCTCTCCGAGGAGTGCCACGGCAACCGCTTTCGATCTCTGCCAAGAGAAGTCAACCACCCTGCGTAAAACGTTGAAAAATAAAGACAGATAGAAGCTTGACTGTCCGCCCGACCAGAGCGTCAATGTCACTGACCGTATATATCGCTATATATAAGGATGGCGACTGGAGAAATGGACGTCTCGGAACAGCTCAATTCCCTGCCCGAAATGAACAAAGCCGCCCTCGGTGCCCTCTGGCGGGAGCATTTCGGAGCACCACCGCCTGAGCAGACTCGCCGGGACCTGATCATTCGGGGCCTGGCCTACAAAATTCAGGAGCAGGCCTTGGGCGGCTTCAGCGCCACGACTCGCCGACGCCTGCGCCAGTTCGCCAGCGTCTTTGAGCGAGATCCCCAGGCACCGATTCCCCACACCCGGGCAATCAAACCCGGCACACGCCTCATTCGGCAATGGCAGGGAAAGAGCCACAAGGTGACCGTGG
>DATCAX010000667.1:0-4258 GCA_036512375.1 Candidatus Angelobacter sp.
CATATGATGTGCCTCACTTCTTAGCTAAAGAGACCAAGCCGGGGTTTGCAGTTTGGAACTCCGGCTTTTTCTTTGTTGCATCGTGAGTGCTTACTTGCCACCCGATGCGGCTTTCGCAATGGACCGAGGTACCCGAAATAAATCGCGATTGTCTCTCCGAGGAGTACGACGATAACCGCTTTCGACCTCAGTCGAAAAAGTCAACCCAATCCGTGTAAATCTATGAAAAGTAAAACCGCACAACGTACTTGACTGTCCGCCCGACCAGAGCGTGAATGTCACTGACCGTATATATCCCTATATATATGGATACGCGACTGTTTATACACATCCATCCACAGCTTCATCAGTCTTCCATCTTCAACGAGCGAACCTGTCTCTGCCGAAAATTCCCGTTAACAGGGAAAAATACAGGGAATTTATCGACTTTTTGCGCCAAGTCTGGCGCACCGATACCGCTATCTGCCACATTCAATTCGGCTAAGCCGCACAGAGACCTGCGGCCAGCTCGAAACGGAACAGGGAATTATCTGGGAGTAAACAGGGAATCACAACGCTTGTAACAGGGAATGATTTCACGTTTGAGATTTTTGACCAACCGGGATCTCTTTCGCCATCTGCACCACCAACCGCTCCGTTCCGTCGTCAACTCTGGGACGACCCCGGGATTTAACGAAACTTCGATCCGTCGAACTTGTTGGCAATGAGCTTGCGGTACCAGGCCAGGAGCGTGTCGGGCTTCGCGGCAGCGGCTACTTCTTCCAGAACTTTCCGGCCCAGCCGGTGGGCGATTTCCGGCCAGTGTAGCTTTTTCGGCATCAGATAACAGCAACCTGCCCTTAATCTGGGCTCTGAGAATCTGATTCTCGGCGGCCAGATACTCGATCCTCAACAACAGTTCCTGGTCCACCGTTCCGGTGATGTAGGCCAACATGCGCGCCCAGATCATTTCCCCACCTTCAGCATCTTCCTTGTCATGGGAAAATCGGATTCTACGCGCGATTTCAGTTTGAGGAAAGGACACGCGATGAGGAAAAGGAAGAACTGTAAAGTCACGGCCTTACACACGTTTCAGATTTTTGACCACACGGGCTTACTTAAATATTACGAGGGTACGGCATCGTGACGCCTTCCGAGTTTTTTGACCATACGGGAAAACTGTTGAAAAATCACGGCAGATCACAGTTTTGACGAGGTACGACGGTCATTGTCTCGCTAGGACGAGACTCGATTCGAATCCCGCATTATTGCCATAGTAGTACTGAGGGTAACGTTCGGGGCGCGGCGAGCCTGAGGAACTGGTAGCCAATACCCGCTGTGCCTTGGTGGAATGACGGCGATTCAAAGGAGACGTTTGTCCCCAACTTATAGTGCCCATTTGTCCTGGCACGCCGCAAGACCGAAGTTCCAATCTGATTTGCTTTTTCCATGTAAACATTGCGGCCGAACCTGATGCTGGCGTGTAGAAACAGTTCCAGCGATCCCATATTTCCACAACAGGCATGGTCAACGGTTGAAAACTTCTCCATGAGCGTGGTTTTAAGCGCTTCCTCTATATCGTCCCTTGCGCTAGCTCCAAGAACATCGCAGGAAGCCATTCTTCCCAATCCTATGCCCACAGCTCCATGGCACCACGTATTCCAGAACTCGGGAGTCCCTTCCCCGGTTAGGCGGCTCATGTTTGCCCAGTTTCCTCGTTGTTTTGAGAATAGGGTGTTTTCAAAACTGCAGGCCTCAATTGCCGCTTCGCGGAAAGGCTCGAACGAGGTGACACGAAAGAGCTCAGTTAGCGCATGGGCGATTCCAGCCGCGCCATGCGAATAGCCAGCCAGCATCTTGCTCTGGCTTGTCTTCCAGCTGCGCAGGCCGGTGTCGCTTACGGAGCGGTTCCTCAGCAAATGGTAGCCGCATTCGGCAGCCATATCATGCAGAGACTGATCGCCGGTCAATTTGTGCATGGCCAGCAATACCAATATGCTGCCGGCGGCCCCAGACATCAGATCGAAGTTGGTATCTGATTGGATCTTGTCTAGCGTGAGGTATCGCATATATGTTCGTGCCAGTACCAGGGCTTCTTCCATCTGCAGAAAGTCAGCTATTTTTGCCAGCCCATAACAAATAGAGGTGAGGCCGATTCCCGCACCGATGCAAAACTGCGCTGAATCGCTTTGCCGTTTTAGCGTAGGCGCAACAGTTTTGATTGTGTTTAGGGCACCCACGAGCAGATCATGGAAATCGGATGTTTCTGCCACCTTTTCCAGCGCCGCCAGGAATACCGCGGTCCCGGTAATACCGTCATAAAACCGGGAATCCATCGGACGCAGTTTCCAGGTATGTTCCACTGGATCAAAAGAGCGCGATACCCAAGTGGCGGTATCGTCTTTTCCCAGCCTGACGGCTTTACGAATTTCTGTAGCGATAGCCACCGCCGCCTCTTGCCAGGTGGGACTGCTAGCTGACTCCGGCAAAGTCAATGGGCCTACTTCATTTTCTTCCTGTTCCTCCTGCAAAATGGCGACACTGTACTTAAAGGCGGAACGGATATAACAAATCTGCAACTCACGGTCTGCCTCACCCAGGCGCTGGAAGCGGGCTTTCATCGCTTCATACGCCGGCTGAACAAAGCATTTCACCTGCTCGCTCTGGCCTTCAAATTCCAGAAGATCAGAGGTTGATTGATAATGGAAGATCGGAATATCGCCACGTAGCACTGCTTCTATTTCTGCGCTGACGGGCTGCCACATTGGGCTCTTGGCTTCGCCATGCAGCAGGAATTTATAGAGCGCCTCAGCCAGAAAGCTGGCTTCCGTTCCATCCCGGAGGAATTCAGGTCTCTGTAATTTGCTGATTAAGGTGGAGTATATATAGGTATTTCGAAATACCCATCGCATGGGCAGGTTTGCAAAATATTCCAGCGGGCCGTCGGGCGCCAGTATCGCTTGCTTGTTGGTCATGAGAAAGCCGTACATGTCGCGAAAACCACTGACAATGTCGGCAATGTGTTCGCCAGCGGCAACTGCCCTGCCGTTCAAGCGAGGCACGTTGCGCAGCTCTCGACCGGGCAATTGTTTGGTGACTATTGCCATTCGGTCGGTGTTGGGAAACTCACACATCCTGGTGAACAGCGGAGGAGCGGAATCAGTGTCAGCCAGCCCCGATACTGTATCCACCCCGGACGCTTGATCGGCAATCCAACGCGGTAACATGGCAGTCCTGAAGACCGACCAGTCCCAAAAATCCTTGGTGGTGAGTCCAGACGCTGTTTCTCCGCCGGATAGCGGCCGCAATTCTGGAGAAAGCAGGGTCTCTGCATCAATCAGAGCCGGATAGTCACCACAAGCGAGAAGGTTTTCTCCGTGAATATCGTTTCCGCCAATTGCGTGAAAAAGCCCCAGCAAGCTCCCAGCTCGGTAATAGAACTTCTGCACCTCTTCTGCAGTATTACAGGCAAAGGGCTTTAGAGCTGCAACCCAGCCATAACCATCGCGACAAAGGCACTGAAGCTCCTGCGGCCAAAGAAGCAAATGGCGCTGGTTCAGCCATTGCAGCAAGCGGTGGTAGGCGCGCTCGGTCCCGAGATCCTTTGGCTTATACACGATACATTGACCAGAGCTAGCCTGGAGAGAAAGCACAACACGCCCATGGTTATGCCGGTCGGATAATCCCGACTCAATTCGCACAATTTTACGCAAAGACGGATCGTGAAAGAGTTCCTGCAGATCGGGAAGGTCGGCATGCAGCCGTTCAAGGAACTCAATGACAAATCGACTCCACATGCCTGTATATTCAGCCAGCCTGCGCGCCAGAACCGAATATGATTGAAGGAACTCAGCATACTTCCCATTCCACATACGCTGGAGAAACGCGTAGTACAACGACGGGATCGAGGCAGTATCCGGGCCGTCCTTTGCTTCACTGCCGTTTCCTGTTTCGCCAGTCCCTCCGGCCTTAGGACCGCGCACGGCCCGGAACGCAGAGAACTCAACCATAAGACAGCTAATAGCGCACTGGCAAAGCTGAGTGAGCAGGAAACGTTGCAGATCGACCAGCGCGCTCTTTTCCAGCAGTTCGCCAGACAGGCGATTAGCAAGCACAGATTTGCTTGCATATTCCACAAATGGAACCATTAAATGTTCGAAAGCGACCGGTTGCGCATTCAGAAAAGGAGCATACGATGGATTGCCGGCCAGCGGGCGCTCGGCCATCGCCGGAAACGTATGCATGACTTCCCGCAGGCATTTCGTCCAGGGTGGCAGCT
>DATCAX010000668.1:0-5400 GCA_036512375.1 Candidatus Angelobacter sp.
GACGTTTATCTTTTGACCCAGCCGCGATACGCCACCACATGTCCGCTGCTATCACGCACTTGCTCCACGCGGTCCACTGTGACCGGGCCGGCAATCGGGCGGAGCACACGCTGGAAATTTGAGCGCACCATGCCTTCGTCCTGTGCATCCACGGCGGAAGCGTCCACCTGGTACATCTTTCCATCTGCACTTGCAATGATTTCGTTAAGATGCGGCTTCGGGTTGGGCGGTTTGTCTTTGAAATTGATGAACAATGGTCCAATAAAGATAAACGCCAGGATCAGCGTGACCATTACGTCGTAATGAAAGCTTCCCCGCGTGTATGTCCAGAACAGATAGCCCTTCAGCGTGCGCCCAATGCGAGACATGTGTCTAGTTTATTCAGGTAGAGGGGCTTAAGGCAAAGAATAACAGGTCGAAAGTTGGTTAAAGGTCCGAAAAACGGGTGATCGGGTGACCGCGCGGAATCGGGTGATCAAAAGGCGAGCTCATCACGGATAAGCACGTATTGGACGGATTGAAACGCTGGGCAGAGTTACTGAACTCCCACTAGTGACCGATCTCCTCTGCGCCCTCTGTTCCTCTGCGTTTCAAGGTTTTAGTTTTCTGATTTCGATCCGCGATCATCCGCGGTAAGGTTTTTTCTAGAATTTTTTCGCCGTGATCCGCTCCGCACCCATGTACTTGCGCAGCGGTTCAGGAATCAACACGCTGCCATCGGCCTGCTGATAGTTTTCCAGGATCGCCAGCCACGTCCGGCCAATCGCCAGCCCGCTTCCGTTCAGCGTGTGTACGAACTCGCTCTTCTTGCTGCCTTCCGGACGAAAGCGGATGTTCGCTCGCCGTGCCTGGTAGGCCTCAAAGTTTGAGCAGGAAGAAATCTCGCGATACAGCTTCTGTCCCGGCAGCCATACTTCCAGGTCGTAAGTCTTGGCGGAACTCGGCCCCATGTCGCCGGTGCTCAGCAGCATGGTGCGGTAGTGCAAACCCAGTTTTTGCAGGATAGTTTCGGCATCGCGCGTGAGCTGTTCATGCTGCTCGTAAGACTGCTCCGGACGCGCGAACTTTACCAGTTCCACTTTCTGGAACTGGTGCTGCCGGATAATTCCGCGCACATCTTTTCCATACGATCCGGCCTCACTGCGGAAGCACGGAGTATAACCGGTGACGGAAAGCGGCAGGCGCCCGGCGTCAATCGTTTCGTCGCGATAAAGATTGGTCAGCGGCACTTCCGCCGTGGGGATCAGCCACAGATCGTGATTGTCGATTTTGAAAAGATCATTCGCGAACTTCGGCAGCTGTCCTGTGCCGTACATCGAAGCCGAATTCACCATGTACGGCGTGAGCACTTCCGTATATCCGTGCTCGCTGGTGTGCAGGTCGAGCATGAAGTTGGCCAGCGCCCGCTCCAGCTTTGCGCCCAGGTCCCAATAAACGGCAAAGCGCGCGCCGCTCAGCTTTACCGCGCGTTCCATGTCCAGGATGCCCAGCTGTTCGCCCAACTCCCAGTGCGGCTTGGGCGTAAAGCTGAACTCCTGCGGCGTGCCCCACTTGCGTATTTCTTTGTTATCGTCGGCGGAGCGCCCTACCGGCACCGATTCATGCGGCACATTGGGAATGCCGGCCAACATCGTCCTCAGTTCCTGGTCGATTTCCGTGGCTTGTTTTTCCAGATCATCGCTCTGCGCGCGCAAGGCTTTCGTCTGCTCCATCTGCGCCGTCGCGTCCTGCCCGGCCTTCTTCAGCTTGGCAATCTCCTCTGACGCGCGATTCCGCTGCGCCTTCAGCGTTTCTGACTGCGTGATCAACTGCCGGCGTTTGTCGTCAACCTGGCGGAAGCCGCTCAGCACCTGCGCCGGATCCATCCCGCGTCGGCGCAGCATTTCTTCTATCTGTGACAGGTTCTCTCGGACGTAAGCAAGCTCAAGCATGAATCTAATTACTTTACCAAAACCTCGCCCTTCTGGTTCCGATCCGTTCTATCCGTGTTTTCCGTGGTAAGGTTTGCGTTTTCCCAATCACGCGCGATCATGGCGATTCCATCCGTGGTAAGGTTTTCCCGGATGGAAAAAAAGATCTTCTGGCTGCTCTTCACCGTGCTGGGCGTTCTGATGGGCTTGCTTCTGCCATCGTTGTGGTGGAATCTGGCGCTCACATTGCCGCTGCTCGTGCTTTGCTGGTGGGTGGTGTACCGTAGCGGATGGTTTAGTTGAAAAAACACCGCCAGCTAAGTTCTTTCATCAATTGCAATAAGAACAAAAATCGAGGTACTCTCCTAATCATCCTACCTTCATTCCAGCATGAGTGTGCCTATGATTCGGAGAAGTTTTCTCCTCGTTTCAGTTTTTGTCTGTAGTCTCGCCGCGCGAGCTGACCAGCAGTGGGTTGAGGTCGATTCTTCACATTTTTCCGTCGCCACAGACGGCGGTGAAAAGCGCGCCCGTGAAGTTGCGCAGCGTTTCGAACAGATGCGGACGGCGTTTGGTGTGATCTTCAAAAAAGTCAGTGTCAACACCGCGCCGCTGCAGATCATCGCATTTCGCAACAATAAAGAGATACGCCAGTTCGCTCCCCTCTACGGAGGTAAGCCGATTGAAGTGGCCGGCTTCTTCCTGGGCAACGGAGGCCGTGGCGGTCCCGGGTCCAATGAAGAGCGCCAATACATTGCTCTGGATCTTTCGCAAGAAGACAGCTGGGGAACGGTTTTCCACGAATATGCACACCTGTTGATCAACAGTAACTTTCCTCCCTCGCCGGTGTGGTTCGATGAAGGTTTTGCCGAATATTGTTCTTCGCTGAAGATGGACAAAAAAGAAATTGCCATTGGGCTGGTGAAACCTGAATTGCCCGACCTGCTGGGACAAAGCCGCTGGCTGAAACTGGTTGACCTGTTCAGCGTCAACCATGATTCACAGATATACAACCGTGACGACCGGCGTTCGGTTTTCTACGCGCAGTCCTGGCTCACCGTGCATTTCTTCATGACGAAAAACATGATGAAGCAGGTGTCAACCTATGTACGAATGACGGAAGAGCAGCATGTCGCGGTACCAGAGGCGATCCGACGCAGCTTTGGCATGGAGCCGGAAGCTCTGGAAAAGGCGATCGAGGGTTATTTCCGCGGCGGCACAATGTACTTCAGAGCGCCAACGCCACCGGGGAGCGACGCGATGCAGTTCAACGCACGCCCCTTGAATGATCTGGAAATCAAGTCCGTCATGGCGGACCTGGACTATCATTCCCGCGACTACCATCAACGAGGCGTTACCGAGTTTCAGGAAATCCTTTCCCGGCAACCGGACAATGTGGTGGCTAACCGCGGGCTTGGCTACGAAGCCATGCAAAAAAATGACTGGGACAAAGCCGGCGAGTATTTCAAGCGCGCTGCCGCCCAGGACGTAAAAGACCCACAGGTTCACTATCTCCTGGCGTTGATGATGAGCCGGAAAGGCATGTCGACTGGAAACAGGGAGAACCTTGATGCCATCAGAAAAGAACTTGGCGCCGCAATTTTGCTGGAGCCGAACTATGCGGAAGCCTACAACCTTCTGGGCCTCACCCTTTCCTTTGCCGAAAAAAAGCAGGAAGCGATCGATGCCCTGAATAAGGCGATAGTCTTGAGTCCGCGTAATCCCTGGTTTATGGGAAACCTTGCCAGCGCCTATCTTCAGGCACAGGATCTTGACCATGCCATCCCCTTGCTGCAGGAGTTGCGCACGAGTACAGAACCCGGGATCGCGGCCATGGCAGCGCAGCAACTCCAACAGGTGGAAGATTACAGGTCGGCCGTAGGCGCGAGCGCTTCGCGGCCGGGCAAGATGGAGAGCGCAGTCCAGACGATACAACTGAATGACGTTCCTGACGAGCCAGAAAGCCCTGTGGAGAAACGTGTTGTTTCAGTGCCAAACGGGCCAGTCCTTTTTATGAAGGGAGTTTTGGTGTCGGTAGACTGTTCGGCCGCGCCCGCGGCCACACTTACTATTTCTTCAGGCGGAAAGAAATGGAACATGTTGGCGTCCCAGTCGAAGAAGCTGATCTTGATAGGAGCAGAGGAGTTTTCCTGCTCATGGAAGAACCGCAAAGTGTCTGTGAACTACCGCAATACCGGAAGTGATCAAGGAAGCCTTGTGAGCCTGGAATTTGAATAGGAAGCCAGCTACCGCTGGCCGCGCAACAACTTGAAGTTCTCCGGCGCGGCCACAAACCGTTCTTACGTCAGTGGGATTGAGAGTGGCTGCAAAGTACTTAACGGGATGCCAGGATAAGGACCTGGTCGAGTATAGCGAACGTGCCTAACTAAAGCACCTATAGCAGCCACCCTTTCTTGAACAAAACTAGTCTAAAAATATTCAGCTACTCTGGATTGACAAACTAGGTTAAACAGCATACCTTTACCTCCGCCAACACCCCCGGCCAAAGTGAACTATTTGAAGTCTCTTGCGTAGAAGCAAGATTTAGAGGGAGTAGCTTGCCATGTTGCAAAATGCCATCAGTGTTTGCAGGAAAAATCTGCCAGTCGGGGTTCTCCTGTTGGCTTGTTTCGTTCTTCCGGCCGCCGGGCAGATTCAAACCACTCTTACCGATGTGCATCATGACGTCTCGCGGCCTTTGCGTGATCTGGCCAGCACCGCCCCGGCGGATGCCGCCGTTGCTCCGCGCGAGGCTGAGCCTGCCCGGTTGATTCCCATTCCTCCGGGAGTGAAGCCGGCTGGAGATCCGGACCCTGTTTTGCAAAGGACATTGGCGGATGCTCCCGGGCTGCTTGCTCCCACGCCTGGGCTGAATTTTGAGGGCCTGGGCACAGGACTTCCGGGCTTTGTTATTGCCGGCGCTCCACCGGACACGAACGGCGCCGTAGGGCTCACGCAGTATGTGCAATGGGTGAATACCAGCTTTGCCGTGTTTGACAAGACCACGGGCGCCATCTCTCTTGGGCCGGTTGCGGGAAAGTCATTGTGGCTGGGCTTTGGTGGAAATTGCGAAGTCAATAATGACGGCGATCCCATTGTCCTTTATGACAAGCTGGCAGACCGCTGGGTATTCAGCCAGTTCTCTATCAGCAATCCCAATCCTCCCTTCGGTCTTGGACCATTTCTCCAATGCATAGCCGTGTCCACAACCTCGGATGCCACTGGAACCTATAACCGCTACGCGTTTCAATACTCCTCGTTTGATGACTATCCGAAGATGGGAGTCTGGCCGGACGCGTACTACGTTACCTTCAACATGTTTGCTTCGCCCAACTTTGTTTTTGCTGGGGCTGACGCTTGCGCCTATGATCGCACTGCCATGCTTGCCGGCCAGGCCGCCACGCAGATCTGCTTCCAGCAGGGATCGTCGATAGGCGGATTGTTGCCATCCGATGTGGATGGCCATATCCCTCCGCCAGCGGGTTCGCCA
>DATCAX010000669.1:0-4092 GCA_036512375.1 Candidatus Angelobacter sp.
TGGCCAGGGAAATCCCAGAGAGAATACGCAGCGCCTGCTCAAGCTGGCCACGGAAGCCACGCTGCAAAGAGTCTGACATTGGCGCGTAAAGATCGTTGGTCCGTAGACCAGGCATAAAATTTTGAGGTAGGTAAATGGTGCGAAAAATTCTTGTTTCAGTCGTGTTGGCCGGCGCTGTGCTGGCCTCAAGCGGATGCCATCACAAGACCCCGAACCCCCTGTCCAACATTGACTCCAAGCAGCCGGACAAAAGCCTGTTTGATCGCTCGATGGAGTCGATGAAGAAAGCCCATTATCAGGAGGCGAGGACGCTGCTTGAGACCCTGATCAACACCTACCCTGATTCCGAGTACATTGCACGGGCTAAGCTGGCATTGGGCGATGCCTGGTATGACGAAGGCGGCAAAGCGGCGTGGCAGCAGGCCGAGGCTGAATACAAGGACTTCCAGACTTTCTTTCCCAACCTGCCTGAGGCTTCAGAAGCGCAGTTGAAGATCGCTTCAATGCATTACAGGGAAATGGAAAAGCCGGACCGTGATTACGCTGAGGCGCAGCGCGCGGCAGACGAATACAAGTCCCTGATTCAGCAGTACCCAGACAGCCCACTGCTGCCGCAGGCGAAACAAAAGCTGCGTGAAGTGCAGGAAATTCTGGCGGAACGGCAGTATCGCATCGCCCACTTCTACTTCCTGCGCGACAACCTGGCAGCATCGCAGGCACGTCTGCAATCGCTGACGGAGTCTTATCCACTGTATTCAGGCTCTGCCGAAGCGTTGTTCGAACTGGGCGGCCTGTATGAGAAAGAAGCGGCCGCGATGAAGAAGCAGAAGGTCCCGGACGCGCAGAAAGAAAGGCTGGTGGCCCAGTTTGAAAAGAAAGCGATTGAGGCGTACTCGAAAATCATCACGCGCTATCCCGCCACGGACCGCGTGGGCGATGCCAAAAGGCGTCTGGAAGCACTGAAAGCCCCAATTCCTGTGCCTACGGCGGAACAGTTAGCGGAAAGCAAGGCGGAGGAAGCAAGCCGCGACAAAGTACACATGGTCGCCAAAGTCACCGGCAACTTCAAGAAGCATCCGAACGTTGCGCCTGCAACCAAGGTGGGTGAGCCAAACCTGCAAGACGAAACGGTTACGAGCGCGCCAGCGCTGGTCAATGACGTGACGAAGCAGCTCAACGGTGCGCCACCGAGCCAGAACATTGGAGTGCAGGCCGTGGGCACAGGAACGGGAGTACCCGACGCCAATGAAAAGCCACCTGGCACACAGGATTCCGCTTCGACCGACGGGACGGGCCCTAAGCCGGCTCCGGCGCAGGTGAATGATATACAGAAGCCGGATCCGGGAACGCAGGCAGCCACAACGGGAAGCCAGGCGGCTCCGGCAGATCCCAAAGAGGAATCGAGCAGTAAGAAGAAAGGCAAGAAGGGGCTGCGCAAGCTGATTCCGTTTTAGCGCGTCTTCGAACGCGTCTTTTCGCAACCAGGGAACCCGCAGGGGCTAATACTTTTGGAATGTATGCTTCAATAGGTTCCTAGGTAGTGTTCCCATTGACTTCGAAGGTAATTATCAGTAAGTTAGCCCTGTTTCCTGCCTCAATGGGATGCGCTTCGCGCGGTTTAGTTCGTTCGGCTCCTGGCATCGCCAGTCGCTCACGATGACAAGTTGATGTGCGCCGATTTGCGGCGCGCAGCTTTAGTAAAGGTGTTTTTCACGTGTCTTTAAGAATCCTATTTGCCGATGACAGCATGACTGCCCAGAATATGGGCAAGAAAATCCTTACTGAAGCGGGCTACGAAGTTGTGGCTGTCAGCAACGGCGCAGCCGCAGTTAAGAAAATCGCCGAGCAGAAACCTGACATCATCATCCTGGATGTTTATATGCCGGGATATTCCGGGCTGGAAGTCTGCGAAAAAGTGCGCGCGTCTCTGGACACAATGAAGACCCCGGTTCTGCTGACCGTCGGCAAAATGGAGCCGTACAAACCGGAAGACGCGAACCGGGTAAAAGCGGATGGCGTCATCATCAAGCCGTTTGAAGCCAGCGACCTGCTGGCGATCATGAAGAAATTTGAAGAGCGCATTGCGCAAACCGCGGTCCCGCCCATGGTGCAACAGACGGTTCGCCTGGAGCGCGAGTATCAGGAAGAAGCGATCGCAGCGGCGGAGCCCGTGGAACACCACTCTACGGGGAAAACCGGCATGCAGCCGATGGTGGAAGTGCCGGACCACATGGCTGGCGCGGCCGCATTTAATGACATGCTTAGCGCGGATTCGTCCATGGCGGCGCACCATTTTGGGGTGAGCAGTCCGGCGGCTGCATTTGAAACGTCAGTGATTGTGCCTGCTCCGCCCATACCCACAGCGGAATATGAGCTTCCTGTTTCTTGGAAGGAAGAAGAGAAGCCGGAACCCATTGCAACTGTGCCGACGGAGATGGAACCAGAAATCGTAGCCACGCCAGTAGAAGCTGAGCCGGAACCGGTTCCAGCAGAAGTGGAGCCGGAAACGGTGGCCATGGAAGCGCTCCCTGATCCGGAAGCAAGCGTGATACCGGAGGCCAGCGAGGTTTCGTCCGCTGGCGATGTGTCGCAACCTTCGCATCCGCAGTTTATTCCCGTGTATAAAGAGCCAGAACCAGAAGCGACATCGTATGAAGTGCTTCCCACGGGCGCACCTCCCACAGGGGACCTGGAAATTCCACGGGAGCCGGAGTTACAGGAAACGGCAAACGAAGCTACACGCAACACGATTGCTGATCGTGTCGAGCCCGGGCTGCTGTCACCACAAGAGAAATATTCCGTCGATGAGAAAGAACCGGCGCCATCATGGTCCAGCGGCAGTTCAACCGCAACGACCGCTGAAGCAGCTCCGGCGCCGACAATGGAAGTTTCACCGTCCGAAGCCGATCTTGCACCACTGCCGGCAATTCGAGCGTCAGGTGAAGTAAGCGATATCGATTTTGAAGCACGCGTCGCTGCGGCCATGGCAGCTTACAGCCACGCCACGGAAGCAACTCCGGCGCCGCCAGAGGTCCATGAAAGTCCCATAGCTGTGGTTGCGGAAGTTCCGGCGGAAACCAGTTATACTGCACAGCCTGTGGAGGCGGCACCAGCCACAGAAGCTGCGCCGTCATTTGAATATCATCCGCCAGTGCGGGTCCCTGAGGTACCGGAGACTGCTCCTACGGCGTCCGTTGATGCGGCGGCTCCAGAAATCACGGCTGTCCCAATTCCAGCTACGCCAGTCCCATCTCCTCAAGCGCATGAAACTGTGACACTTGAGCCCGCAGCAGTTCATGACGTTGTGACGGCCGGCGTGGAAGCTGCCGCGGTTGCAGCAGCAACGGAAACCGGGGCTGATCACCACAACATCGCACAGGCTATACATAGGGTGATGGAGCGTTTGAAGCCTGAGCTGGTGGAAGAGATCATGCGCGAACTAAGATCTAAGAAATAGGCCAATTCCTGTTTTTTAGGACGGCGCAAGTTGCGCCGTCTTTTTCGTTTTATGAAGTCCGTGGAGCAGGGTTGCCTTAAGGCAGCAGCTCTGGCGCAATTCTCACCACAACAGTACGTCTCTGGATCGAATCTAACTCCTTAGACCAGATATTTCCTAAAGAATATGGGGAAGCGTCAGAAGGAGAAAAGATTATGCGGGGCATTTTGAGGTTTTCAGCAGCAGCAGTATTTGTTATTGGGCTAGGAATTTCGTCCAATGCACAGTCGGTTCCGCCAGGTTCATATCAACAAACTTGCAGGAACATTGATTTTCACGATGACGTTCTTGCGGCGAATTGCCAGGACTCAAGTGGACACCTGCAAAGCGCGCTGCTGCGCGACGTGCAGGGCTGCCGCAGCGACATCATCAATGACGATGGCGCTTTGCGCTGTAGCAAAAGCAGCCGTGTTGCGGCAGGACTTCCAGGAGGCTCTTACACGCAATCGTGCCAGGACGTGCACCCACATGGCGATGACCTTGAGGCGCGTTGTCCCACAGCAAGCGGCGACTGGAAGAACACCAAGCTGGATGACTACAACAAATGCCGTGGCGAAATTGTGAATGACAATGGCAAGCTTCGCTGTGTCAGCGGC
>DATCAX010000670.1:0-4117 GCA_036512375.1 Candidatus Angelobacter sp.
TGGGATTGGGATTGGGATTGGGATTGGGATTGGGATTGGGATTGGGATTGGGATTGGGTGACCCAAGGGTCACCCTTGGGTCACGCAAGGGCCACCCAAGCGTCTCGCAAGCGTCGATTCGAGAAAGTCTTTTGTTTGCAACAGAAGTCCGAAAAGGCCGGGTGGGGGGCGAAAATATATCAAAGGCCCGTCAAGGCCGGACGCTCGCAGTTGCGCTTCACCGCTTGCAGCATCTCTTTGCGGATCCATCCGGAGAAGAATCCGATCAGCGTCCAGTACAGGCGGAATTGCATGCGCGCGGAGCGGCCATAGCAAAGCACGCGTGTTTCCGTACCTAGTGTGGTCTGATTCCCTTCGGCCGTCAGAGAGAAATTCCATGCCGCCTTGGCGGACCCATTCGGCGCGAGCGCAGAGAATTCTTCAGGTTTCCAGCCACGCAGGACGGGCGCATCCGGACGCCAGAATTTGCCGATGATCGCCAGCACAATTTCCTGTTCCGGTACGCGTGCGATCTCAAGGAAGCCGCCTGCACCGCCGGCCCCCATCGTCGCGAGAGTACGCGGCTGGCCGGGTGGCGGCTTGCGACGGCCCAAAGTGCGAAGCCTCATCAGGCGGCGCGCGATGGGCATGGATGTGAAATCGGCGTGCATGAGTTCTTCCCATACGCGCTGTGGCGTTGCCGCTATGTCGATTGAGTACGCGGCCTTTACGTCATACAACGGCATGAGCTCTGCAAGTTTCAAGACCCTTCAGTTTACAGGGCATGGTGGCAATAGGGATTGCAAAAGAATCGCAGGCGAGGGCGGCGGCGCCACACGAGCTTCGTTGTCATAAGGCTCCCTCACCCGCTTTGCGGGATTCGGGATTTCAGAAAAACTGCGAGATTGCAGAAAGAGGCTATTTCAACTGCGGTATCGCTTCCAGCTCCTTCTCGTCGACCTTCTTGATTGCCAGATGTTTTTGCAGCCAGCGATCGCGGTCAAGACGGGCGGCAGAGTTCAGAGCGTGCGGCGCGTCATAGAACTCCATCTTCTTATCCTTGGCGCTGAACATTTCCAGATATTTCTGGGCCCGCTCTTTGGTGATGCCATCGCCTGAGGCAAATTGCAGGAAGATGGCTTCGCGGTCGGTATGTCCGAGGAAATAGACCGGATCGTCCCAGGCGTAATCACGGAAAAAGCCGTGCATGTTGTCGTCTCCCACCTGTTTGATCAACGCGACGGTTTTTGGGTCTTTGCTGGCAAAAGTCTCTTCTTCGTCGGAATATCCGCTGGCCATCAGCACATAAGACCCAATGCGGAGTTCCACGCCGGCCACGATTGCTCCCACATGCGCGCTAAAACTGTGGCCCACGTAGGCGATGCGATGGCGATCAACGTCGGCACGGCCGTAGAGCAGGTCAACGCCGCGGCGAATGTCGGTGACCTGATGTGAAGCGGCCTCACTCTGCTGCCGCGCGGAAGCCATGATGTCGGCGTTGTCTGGCACCCACTCATGGCGGGCCTGAGGCGAATCAATCAGCAGTGATACCACGCCGGAGCGGGCCAGGATGACGGCTTCATCCAGAAACTCGTCTTTGTTGGCGAGCGGAGAGCCCGGCTTGAGCCAGTGTCCCCAGATGATGGCGGGATACGGGCCGTTGCCGGGAGGAATCAGCAGGTATGCTGGCACGCGTTCACCGCCGCCGCCGGCATAGTTGAGTTCGATCAGCCGGATGTTCCCGCGTTTATGCACGTCGGTCTCGCGCATTTCCAGTCCGGCGCGGCTGTCATAGTCAAAGCGCGGCAGCAGGTCAGGATACGAAAGCTTTGCGGGCTCACCCTGCGTTTCCGCCTGCGCTGGCGTCTGTGCCGGCGCGGCAGCAGGTGTGGAACTGGGCGCTGCGTTCGACGAGCCTGGCCGATTGAGTGTTGGCCGGTCAGCCGGCTGAGGCGCAGAAGACGGCGGTGGAGTTGGCGACGGTGACTGCGCCATGGCCGTGGCAACAAGCAACGTCAATACGATAAATCGCAATAAAGTCCGCATGAATTCAATCCGTAATGTCGAAAGGTGCTTGTAACACTCTATCGCGAAGACCGCATTCTCTGCTTGAAAACGTCAATGGTTGCTCCGGCTCCGGCCCAATGCTAATCTCAGACCGCTCATGGAACCGATAGAAGCCACAAAACCAGCACGCAACTTTGGCCCGCTCAATCCGGAAACTTTTTTCGCCGCGCAAAAGCGCAACCGCCGCGCGACGTGGCGCATGTCCGCGCTGTGCACGTTTGCCGCTATCATCATGGGCATTCCGCTCACCCTGGTGCTTACTCCGCTGCTCTATGCGATCGCGATGGTGGTGCTGGAAACCGTCAACCATTTTGTGCCGCAGCCGGAGCTATTGCAATACGCCAGCAGCCTGGCGCATCTGGGACTTCGCGTTGCCGACTACGTGATCAACCAGAAAGGCACGCTCGATCCCGGCGAACTTACGCTGGGCCTTGCGGTAATTTTGCTGCCGGGAATGCTGGTAACTTTTGGATTGTGGGCCGGCATGCTGGCGCTGTTTCGCCACGGCGGAGTAGGCGGCACGCTGGCCAGCATGAACGCACGCGAACCAAACCAGGCTGACCTCAAAGAACTTCAGTTGGCGGACGTGGCGCAGGAAATGGCGATTGCCGCCGGACTACCCGCGCCCAAGCTGATGCTGGTAGATTCCATTGGCGCGAACGCGGCTGCCGTTGGCTCTTCTCCCGCTGACGCACACATTGTTCTCTCCCGCCGTCTGCTGGACGATCTTGACCGCGACCAGATGCAGGCAATCCTGGCACACCTGATCGGTTCCATCGGCAATGGCGATCTGGGCATCGCGTTCATGGTGACCAGCGTTTTTGAAACCAGCGGGCTGCTGTTGAACATTATCAATATTCCTTTTGACGGCAAATCGCGCGGACGCGTCTGGCGCGTGGTGCGTTACATGCTGAGTGGGGGAACGCCGGAACAGAAGGCCGCCGAAGCTGCGGCAATTGCGGAGTCGCTTGCTACATCGCTGGAATCGGATTCGTCCGATCCCGGCCAATATTTCAGCCAGGGCAATCCTGGGATGATCAAGAAGGTTTACCGTTTCCTTCTCTACCCACTGATGTTCACCAACATGACGATCAACATCACCCTATGGATGTTTTTGAACGTTGTGCTGGGCCCGAGCATGGCTATGCTGTGGCGTACACGGCGTTATCTGGCTGACGCCACTTCAGTGGAACTTACGCGCAATCCTGATGCGCTGGCCCGCGCCCTGCAATGCCTGAGTGAAGACCAGACGTCTTTTGACAGCGGTGACTGGGCCACGCATCTTTTCATCGTGAATCCCAAGGGCGACAGCGGCCTGCGCGGGCTGCAGCCAAGCGGGGAGCAAATGCAGAAAGCCATCCAGGCGTGGGCGGCAACCGCACATATGATGTCGGCGCAGGACGCGGCGAATCTGTATGACACGCCGGTTGCGGCAGGGGTGACGGGAAGCGACTGGCCCAGTGTGCGCCTGGAAATGATAACGACAGCAAAAGCGGCCGTTATGGGAGATCCTCAAGCCGTGGCGCGCATGCAGGCCATCTCAGAGATGATGGGAGGAAGACCGCTGGGGGGGATTGGCGCCCTGCCAAATTTCGCCGACCTTCAAGCCGCCAGCCATGGTGACAAAGCCGCGATCGAGCGCCTGAAACAGGCACGGCAGGCAAATCCCACGAAGCGCAGCGAGCACGGGCAACTGCAAACCTTCGCTTCATTTCATCCGCCGCTGGCGAAACGCGCCAAGCGACTGCAGAAGATGGGCTCACACATGATCGCGCCGGTAAGGGCGGGCGGCGCGGTGCTCACGGTTTTTATGACCCTGCTGTATGCCATCATCGTGCCCCTGCTCACGGTTGCCGGTGTGCTCATGTTGATCGTGATCGCCATGTTGATTGGCATGAACCTGATGCTGCTGGCAGTGTGGCTCTCAGTCATCCATTGGATTTTTGTGTGGCTGAATGGCAGGTAGAGAACCTTTTTCAGATCGTCATCCCGAGATGCCGTCAGCGAGCGGGCGCTTCCTTCAGCTCGCGAGCAGGCCCGAGGGGCCTTGCGTCTAACCGTCAGGATGGCT
>DATCAX010000671.1:0-3969 GCA_036512375.1 Candidatus Angelobacter sp.
TCGCAGGCGGCCGTCCTGCACTACCGCGATAAGCACGCCAGGCTTCACGCCGTTTTTTTTCGCTGATCCATTCGATGCGGGAACCGTTGGTTTCCCGTTTGACGAAGCTGGTTTTACACCGTTCTTTCCTGCGGAAGAAAATGCACCCATGGGAAGCCCTCAACGATCCCGCTTTCCCTGCCCTACACATGTAGAACCGGACGAGACCTCGTTTGAGCCGGTGAGAGTTGTTGGAAACTTTTACCCAGCAACAACTGCACCGGCATCTGCCTGAGATTACCTCCCCTTCATCCCTGGTCAATGCTATGTTGGACAAATCGAACTGATTGTTTCCGTCGCAATTCAGTTGCGATTCTCTGGCGGCCTGGCAAGCTTGTGGTTGCTTTTACCAGCAAATCACTCGCATAATCCTATTCGCGCCATCAAAATGTGCTCGCAATTTGAACGCAGTAATCCATGCTAGTCAACCGGCACTGCTTAGCCTTGGCCGCTATTTTTTAGCCGCAGACGCTATGTTGGTCAAATTTTATTAATTTTTTCTAATAATCAGGGGACGAATGGACAAAGGCGGGACATTCCCTTAGGCCTGCCAGAACCTCTAAAAAATGGGTTGGGTCCTGCTGTCCCAACCCTAAGACAGTTCAACAAGGCGGGTAGCGCATCGTTGAGCGACCGCTTGAGCCCGAGTTGCCGCAGTCAATCGGTCCCGGCAAGAGTGTCCGGACTTTCCGATGCGCAACTGCAACATGCGCGTCGGTCCCCTCAAAGTCAATAGCAGTTATTTAGCTCTACCTGCTATTCATTAGCCACGAGCGCCATTTCCGTTTCTTGGGATGCTATCGCTCCCGGCACTTTCTGCGAAAGTCTGCCGGAGCTACGCCGAACTTGTTTTGGAATCCACGGTCTAAACTGGATGAGTGATGATAACCAACCGTTGCGGCGATTTGTTTGATGGAAAGTTCCGTTCGACGTAACAGTTCGGCCGCTTTTTCCAATCGCTCGTTCGCCAGAAAATGGCCCAGGTCCACTCCCATCTGAATCTTGAACAAGTGGCCCAGCCTTGAACTGCTGAGATTTACCAGGCTGGCGAGTTCCGGAACGCTTTTCGCCGGGTCACGTTCCAGAAATTCCAGGACCTTGCGTATTCGATAATCATCCGGCATCCTGGCCCCCAGTCCTCCTGATTGCCAAGTGCAAACCGGCTTACAACAATCGGCCGGAGCAAATGCTAAGAGGAGCAAGCATGGGGGAGAACAACGTTCACCATAGTCGAGATATCGCACCGCGCATGCAATCTCTCACTCACTTCGCATCGGGATCTTCAACACCGTAATAATTCAGATTCAAACACGATGTCAATATAAGATTTGTAAAAGGGCAGGCCCAAAATGGGAAGCAGTCAGAAATGCCGCGCTCAAACGTGAGTCTCTCCCGCTTGCATGTTCCGGATCTCGAATCGAGTGTCTACTGCCGAGGTCGTAAGTCCTTCTCTAACGCGCGACGCACATCGCCCTAGCCATGCATGTGAACACTCTCTTTCATGCACACGACGAATGTGATGGTGCTGACAGCTAGCATCCCAGTGGTGATTTGACTGGCTGGGGCGTGGATCGTAAAAGTAGCAGGCACGGCCTGAGATGGAAAAGAAGCACCAACAGGTCGCAGCAGTTTTTTCGTACGAGATACTCTTAAAGCCTTACTTTAGGTGCTTCAGCATTTCTTTGAATGCTGGAGTGCCTGACTTTCCCAGCAATTCGTAGATGATCATTTCCGTGGATGACAGCACCGCGCCGCCAGCTTGCATACGGTTCAGGCCCAGCTTCCAGTTCAGTTCAGTGCGTGAGCTTACGGCGTCGGCGGCAATGTGAACGTTCAACCCCTGGTTTAAGGCTCCAAGAGCGGTTTGCGTCACGCAGATATGTGATTCCATGCCGCACATTAGCAACGTAGTGCGGTTCGCCAGGTTGCCGACAGTGGAGCAGTATTCACTATTGCCAAAGCAGCCGAACTCCAGCTTGTCGACGGGCTTGGTTGCAGGCAGCAGCGAACTGATTTCCTCAATAGTCTGGCCCAGTCCTTTTTCATACTGCGTGCTCACGATCACGGGCAGAGACAGAATGTCAGCCAGTCGAACCAGCAGCTGTGCATTGCGCACCAGCCGTTCTTTTTCAAAGATGGGTGGCAGCAACTTTTCCTGAATGTCGATGACAGCGAGCGCGCAGTCTTCCGGACGCAGCAGGCGCCGCGCAGTCTCAGAGTACGGAGCGGTAGCAATTGGAGCGGTGACCATGAAGAAATTGTACATCGCTACGCCCTGGGATTTGCCGCGGTAGCGGAGCAGGTCCCTCGGGCCATAATTGTCTGCTGCCGTAGAGCTGTTTTTCTTGTTCGCCGCAGATTTGTGCAGAAAATAGAAGATCGGAAAAAAGAAAGGAGGCTGCATTTATTGCAGCCTCTTGCTGATCGGGCACGTGATTCAATTTGCTACTTGCTGTCTCCGCCTGGAGCCGAGGTAGAAGCTTTGCCTTTGTTTAGCTTGGCATCAATCTGCTGGGCTTTTTCCAAATGCTTTTGCAGCGTGGGGAGTGTTTTGCCGGCCCACTGTTTCACATCAGGATCTTTGGCTTTTTCCGACTGGTCGGTGAAGTCCTGAACGTCTTTTTGATGGTCTTCGACCATGCCATCCATGTAGTCCTTGTCGAGTTGCTTTCCAGTATCGCTGGTAAGCTTTGCCTGAAGCGCCTTGGCATCATCCGTTAGATCGTCATTGAAATTGAGGTTCTTGGTTTGTGCGAGTTCCTGCAACTCATTAAGGGCTGTGGTGTGGTCTTTCACCATCATCTGGGCGAACTGTTTCACGCTGGGATTCTTACTCTTGGCCGCGACGATTTTTCCCAACTCAACTTCTGCGCTGTTGCCCTGCGCTGCCTTCGTGACGAACGCCTGGTCAGAATTGGTGGAAGGACTGGCGGAACTGGCTGCAGAATTCGGGTTTGTGGCGGTATCAGGCGTGGCGGCTTTGTCAGTGCTGCAGCCCACAGTTGTTAGACCGAGTGCCAGCAGGGCGAGTAAGCAGTGTTTCATTGGGATAAACTCCTTCGGCGGTATAGGGAGTGTGATGAGAGAAATAACCGTTGGGATGGCAGATGTGAAATGCGAGGTTAGTGTGTCGCCCGTTAGGGCTTGAGCATTTACTAATAGCAAACCCAGCGCTTACCGCGGCGGGCTCAATAATTCCGCGCCTGGCGCTAGACAATAATTCGCTTTGCGATGCGCCCCAAGAATGCATTAACAACACGAACGGGAAAGCCGACATTTTCTCAAGAGCCAAGAGCTACTTTCCCGTCCTCTCGAAACTCCTGACAAACTCAATCAAACTTCTCACACCGATTCCCGACGGGCCTTTGGCGATCCAGCTTTTGTTTTCTTCCATCCATGCCGTGCCGGCGATGTCGAGGTGAAGCCACGGTGTGTCGTCGACGAACTCTTTCAGGAAGACCGCAGCGGTGCTGGCGCCGCCCCAGCGTCCGCCGGTATTCATGAGGTCGGCAATGTTGGAGCGGATCTGGTCAAGATATTCGGAGTCGAGCGGCAAACGCCAGAATTTTTCTCCTGACCGCTGCAGTGCGCTGGTGAAATGCTGATAGGCGTCTTCATCGTTGGCGAAGACTCCGGCATTGGCGTAACCCAGGGCGACAACGCAAGCGCCGGTAAGCGTGGCGGCATCGATGAGATGGGTGCAGCCGAGAGTGCGGGCATAGAACAGGCCGTCAGCCAGAACCAGGCGCCCTTCGGCATCAGTATTAATGATCTCAATGGATTTGCCGGACATGGCAATCTGTACGTCTCCGGGCTTCTGGGCAGTGCCGCTGGGCATATTTTCTGTGGCGCAAACGATGCCAATGACCTTGACGTTGGGCTTGAGCAGCGCAATCGCGCGCATGGCGCCAATCATGGCGGCTCCCCCCC
>DATCAX010000672.1:0-3743 GCA_036512375.1 Candidatus Angelobacter sp.
CGAAGATCGGGTAACACGGGTAACCATGGCTGTATCTGAAAACATCACAACCGTCGACGAGGAGGCACACACATGGTACTTCCCGCATATGTAGGCGCTCTGGATAGCAAGGCGCGGCGAGAAACGGCGCTGATCACTGGCGCGTCCAGCGGCATAGGGCTGGACCTGGCACAGTTAATGGCGCCGGACTTTGACCTGATCATCACCGCCCGCAACCAGAATGAACTGGAAAAGATCGCGCGGGAACTCGAGTCCGCGCACGGGAACCGTGTGCACGTGGTTCCCGCGGACCTCACACTGCCGGAGGCGCCGCAACAGATGTTTGCTGAAATCGTACGGCGCGGGCTGCAGGTGGACATTCTGATCAACAATGCCGGCTTCGGATTGTATGGGCCATTCGCCGATAGCGATGCAAAAGCTTCTCTGGGAATGATCGAGGTGAATATTGCCGCGCTCACCTCCTTGACCAGGCTGGCTCTGCCCGGAATGATCGAGCGCAAACGCGGAAGGATCATGAATGTGGCTTCAACCGCGGGCTTTCAGCCGGGCCCGTTAATGGCCGTCTATTATGCGACGAAGGCCTACGTAATCATGTTTTCTGAGGCGATTGCCAATGAGCTTAAAGGCAGCGGTGTGAGTGTTACATGTCTTTGCCCCGGGGCCACCGCCACTAATTTTGCTGGTCGCGCCAACATGGAGGAATCCCGGCTGTTCAAAATGAGCGCCATGAAGTCGAAGGACGTGGCCCTCGCTGGCTACAAAGGAATGATGGCAGGAAAAGGAATCGTGATTCCCGGCGTACTCAACAAAACGCTTGCCATGTCCGTACGCTTTAGTCCGCGCAAGCTGGTGACAGCCATTTCCAGGAGCCTGCAGGAAAAAGCAAAATAGCGACCAGACCAAGGTTCAGAGCATCGAATTCTGCGTAGCTCCAAATAAATATTTTGAAGGAGGACTTGATGGCTGTTTCGTGGACCAAAGACATTGATACCGCGCTCAATCAGGCCAAAACGCAACACAAACCTGTGCTGGTTGACTTCAGCGCGGCGCCCGCTTGAGGAGCATGCGCTCGGCTGGAAGCCGAATCGTATGCTGACCCGCAACTCGCCGCGTTCATTGACGAGAAATTCGTCCCCATTGAAGCCCACATCAAAGAAAACCCGGCAGCTTTTCACCGCTTTGATTCCGTGTGGACGCCGACCATCCTGGTGCTGGATGAAAACGGGAAAGAACGGCATCGCATTGAAGGTTATCTGCCGAAAGATGAATTTGCCGCGCAATTGACGCTGGGCCTGGCACGTGTGGCGTTCATACAGAAGAAATGGGCGGACGCGGAAAAACTCTACGACGAGATTCTGCTGAAATATCCCACCAGCGACGCGGCCCCGGAATCGGTTTACTGGAAGGCGGTAAGCCACTACAAAGCAACCAACGACCATACCGTGCTGGGCGAAGTGCCGAAGATCCTGGAGCAAAAATATCCCAATAGCGTGTGGGCTAAAAAAGCGCTGCCCTGGGCCAACTGAATTTATTAACAGCGTAAGAAAAAAGCCAAAGCCCGATTTCAAGTTCGGGCTTTGGCTGCTGAGCGTTTAGTCGTCGCCATTGCGGCAGGGATTCTCGTTGAGCACCCTGCGATAGTTGCCGAAGATGATGATCGAGCTTCCATTTGGCTGGGCGGGAGTCGCTCTCTCAGCGAAGGCCACCCCGGAAATATCGCCAAATTCGGTTGTCGAACTGCCGCCGAAGTTGTTGGTGGTGCCGGGAATGTGTGGTCCGCCTAATTGCCAGACGCATTGGCCATCATGTTTTGCCGCACTGAAAATGGGATAGAAGGCCGCACCCGTCGGAGGGTTGGTGCATCCCTGGCCTCCGTTAAATACGTCACAGGCCGGATTGCTTTCGAATTCGATGTCCGGCAAATCAGCCTCAAAAGCCACGCGATTGTAGTTTCTCAGGTGGTCATCCTCGGGACCGGATTTTCGGAATTGTGCACTGGTGAAACGAATGGGAGACGGTTTGAGGAGCGCATCTGTTTTGGGATTGCCCGTTCCAGGCCAGCGGGCCTGATAGGACGCTGCGTCAAAATCAAAGTCCCCGTTGATACATCCACCCACTGGCTGCAATCCGAACAAAGCCAGAAAAGGTCCCGTGAAACAGCCAGTATCATCGTCGTCCAATCCAAGCGGATCATCGACGCCGGCCTGGATGCAGTTTCCGCCTTCCTGATCGACCGCATTGCACAACTCAAAATGACCGATCTCGTCCGAAAATGAAATGTTGTAGGTGTGCGCGGCCCACGTGGCGCGAGTATGTTCGCTGGAAGTGGAATACATGGGATGAAAAGCAAAGGGGCTTGAGGTACATGTCTTGCGAGGTTGCGGCGCCGGAGGATCGGGATCAAAGTTTACCTGCGCAAAACCGTTCGCAATGCTGGCTTTCATGGAACCCACGGTTCCTGCTGTCGCATCGTGGATGATTACTTGCAAACCTTCCGGAGTGTCCTGCAGGTCAACGGTGAGATTGTCACCTGGGCTCATTTGAAACGTCTGGCCGGGAAAAACCCCAAACTTGTTATTGAAGTCGAAGTTAAGGGGATCGGCTGGCGACTGCGAGTGGCCATTGGTGGTCAAGAACGCGAAATTGGATGGTTCCAATCCAACTTGCTGTTGGCAGCTCAGGTTATTAGCTTTTCCGGTAAGGTCCTGGAAGTTAAAGCTAAAAATCGCCATGGCAACACACCACTGCGTAGGATCAGAGCAGCTGTTGATGCCTCCGGGCGGATAGAACTGGAGTTCAAGAAAGGCGGAGCCAGGATGGTGGCCGATGAAATCCGCTGCGTTGGGGTCAGCATTGTCAAAGATGTTTGAATCTGAACCGGGCACGCATACGTGAGTGAAGTTGGGCGAAGATTGGTTATCGCACAAAATCATTCCAAACCAGAAGGCGGGATGTAGTTGAAAATTGAAAGTACCGCCGCTGCCATCCTGCCTTGGCGGAACAGGCGGATCAACCGGCAGAGTCAGGTGGTAGAAGGCGTTCGTCCCTGATCCCGGTTTGTCAGAGTAAAACAGCAGCGCAGGCTCATCATGCCCGGAATAGTGTCCATTGAATTGTTGATCATGCCGGAGCTCAGTACAAAATCCGGAGTTGTTTTTGTCGCATTTAAATTGCGAGGCTTTAAATTGGTTGTCGACTTGCGACTGGGCCATGGCAGCGCTCACACTTACCAGGGCGGCCATCGTGAATAGCGACGCTTTGCTGAATCTGGTCATAGTTACATGCTCCTGTCTAGATAGCCTTACGGGTTCGGTGACTCAGAGAACAAAGGTATGAACGGATCAACCTACGCGTAGTATCTTTCCCAGATGGGAATCAATGTGGAGATTGTACTCTGGATATTTGGCAGAAAGTGTTACTAAAGATTAAGAAAAATATGATTTGATTAGCGGTTAAATACTAGATGGTATACGACTGCTGCCTGATGAGGATAAGCATTCTAGTTTTGTTAGAGTTACGGAGTGTGGATTACCTGAGCGAGGAATAGCCACGGTGCTGCATAGACGCTCACAAAGCTTGAGCGGAGAACCGCAGAGTACCTTCCTTAATTTTGTTCTTTACATTTTCCGCCTGCATAAGATGACGCCTCTGGTGCGCCATCATCCACGGAAAGGCGGATGCAAGTCGCTGACGTAAAGGCGAGAACAGCGGCCCTACCTTGATCTTTCCCAAGTCCAGACCCG
>DATCAX010000673.1:0-3211 GCA_036512375.1 Candidatus Angelobacter sp.
GGAGACGCGCGTCCCATCCTGGAAAATCTCACCGGCCCGGAAACGCCGCGAGACTGGCAAGGCGCGTTGCCGTTCACGTATCACGTTGGTCCCGGCCCGGTGAAAGTGAAGATACATCTCAAACAAAATTATCGATATTGGACAATCTGGAATGTGATTGGGAAAATTCCGGGAACGAAGTATCCCGATGAATGGGTGGTGCTGGGGAACCATCGCGACGCGTGGGTTTACGGGGCGGTGGATCCTAACAGCGGAACGGCCGCGATGCTGGAAACCGTCCACGGCTTCGCCGATCTGTTGCGGCACGGCTGGAAACCTGACCGCACAATCGTATTTGCATCCTGGGATGCCGAGGAAGAGGGATTGATAGGCAGCACTGAATGGGGCGAGGAGCATGAAAAAGATCTGGCGCACGCCGTTGCTTATTTCAACCTGGATGTCGCGGTCTCCGGCTCAAATTTTGGCGCTTCCGCCGTTCCCAGTTTGAAAGGCTTTATGCGCGACGTAACCAGGGTTGTCCCCAGCCCCAAGGGTGGCATGCTTTACAACGTTTGGAAAGATGAAAAGATGGGAACGCCGCAGCGGCGTCCTGATAGTGGGCAAGCTCGCACACCCAACGCGCGGGTTGAAACCGATGTGCCGGTGGGCGACCTCGGCAGCGGGTCAGACTACAGCGTTTTCATCCAGCACCTGGGCATTCCTTCCACTGACATGACGTCCAGCGGGCCGTATGGCGTGTATCACTCGGCGTTTG
Organism: Candidatus Angelobacter sp.; assembly: GCA_036512375.1. Classification (GTDB taxonomy): domain Bacteria; phylum Acidobacteriota; class Terriglobia; order Terriglobales; family Acidobacteriaceae; genus Angelobacter. Next base: position 755 of record DATCAX010000673.1, read on the forward strand.
ACAACTTCAACTGGTTCAAGAAATTTGCCGATCCCACTTTTGTTTACGAACAGGAAATGGCGCGCGTCTTCGGCATTGAGGCGCTGCACATGTCTCAAGCTGACGTCCTTCCGTACGACTACGAACTCTACGGAAAAGAAATTGGCGCATACATTGAGAACTCCCGCGATAAAGCTGGGCGCGTCCTCGGCGCCAGCGCGCCTGACTTCACCAAAGCAGCGGACGCCGCCAAACGATTCATGAATGCCGGAGCAAAAGTTCTGGCTATCCAGAAAAATCCGCCGCAAGACGCAGCCAAACTCAACCAGGCATTGATTGCCGCGGAGCGGGCGCTGCTTTCACCGCAAGGCCTGCCCAATCGTCCGTGGTTCCGGCACTTAATTTATGCACCAGGACAATACACCGGCTACGCCGCCGTGGTGATCCCCGGAGTGAATGAATCGATTGACGCGAAAGATGCGCAGCTCACAACAGCGCAGCTGCAAGTATTGACTGACGCGCTCAACCGCGCCGCCGGAGTGCTGGAAGCGTATCAGTAAAGATCTTCGCCAGCGCAGTGAGCGGGCTTTCGTAGCCGCTTGCCTCAGGACTTCGCCTCAAGACGAAGCGGCCAGTGCCTTCTCCAGTTCCGCGGGTTCGGCGATCGGCGGCTTGCAACTGAAGCCGCTGCAGATCACGGCAACTGTGTGCCCTTTCTTGATGGCCGGTAGATTTGGGATGGTCTCAGCCAGTGCCGGTGGAAGCATCTGCGGAACTGCTGCTCCTTCTTGTAGATGAAGAACCGATTGGTTCAATGACAAATGCTTAAACGCTGCCGCTTCCAGTTGCTCAGCTCTTGTTCCGCTGCCGACAACGACTACCTGAGTGTGCGGATGAAGATACATTCCCAGCGCGATCCCGTACGTTGATGCAAACAGCCCGTAATGCGAAGCAATACCGGCAAAAGCTTTCAAGGTGCTTTCTGCCAGATCACGATGCCGCGCATCATTGGTGTAAGCGTGCAATCGGAAAAGAGCAATCGCGGCCATAGGATTGCCCGCCGGAGTAGGTGAATCCTGCAATGGCTTTCTCCGTGCCGCGAGTGCGCCCAATATCAAACCATCGCCCACATCCGGTCCGCTGGCCATGTCAAAGAAACCGCCTTCGTGCGGGTCATGGAAACGCGCGACCATTGTCGCCGCAATCTTTTCGGCAAAATGAAAATAGCTCAGGTCGGCGCTGGCTTCATAAGCATCCAGGCACGCGATTGCGGTGAACGCGTAATCTTCAAGCACGCCGGGAACGCGACGTTTGGCCGCCTGCGGATCTGAATAAGCCAGCACGCGCTGCAATCCCAGCTTTGGGTCCCACCCTTGCGAGAGAATGCGGTCCAACGAGCGCAGCGCGAATCGGCGAGCATCGTCAAGCTTCAACACTCGCGCCGCCTTGAGATAAGCGGAAATGCAGAGTGCGTTCCAGCCAACGTAGACAGTCTTGTCCACGAACGGCGTGGTGCGCTCCAGGCGGGCTGCGTACATCTTCTTTTTGGCGGAATCCAGAATCGTCCGCACTTCCTGCGGCGTTTTCTTTACGCGCTCCGAAACTTCTGCAATGCTCGCGCGCAGGTAGAGCACGTTTTTGGCGGGATTGTGATGCATCTCGCCCACCTCGCCAATGTCGTAGTGCAGCATGGCCACTTGCAGTTCGTCGCTGCCCAGCACGGTTTCGGCTTCGTCCAGCGTCCAGGTGAAATAGTCGCCGTCATCGTCCAGCGAAATGTCGGCGTCCTGCGAAGCATAAAAGCCGCCGTGCTCCCGGTCTGAGAGCACCTCATCCATCCAGCGGACTATATCTTTCGCAACAAAGGCAAAGAATACGTTGCCCGTGAGCTGATATCCATGCACGTAATTCTTGAGCAGCTCAGAATTGTCATAGGACATCTTTTCGAAATGCGGAACGATCCAGTGCTCGTCCACGGAGTAGCGATGAAAGCCGCCGGCCAGCTGGTCATAGACGCCGCCGCGGGCCATCTTGTCGAGCGAAACGGTGATCACATTAAGCAGTTCCGCATTGCCGGTTTCAGCGGCGCGTTGCATCAGCAGGTCCATGCCGCTGGGGTGGGGAAATTTGGGCGACGAACCAAATCCGCCATGTTCAGGATCAAACAACTTCACTGCCGATTCCACCATACTGTCAATCAGCTCAGGTTTGAGCGATCCTGATTTTCCGGCAAAGCCCTCAGCCTGGCTGATGGCGCTCATCACGCTCTCTGCCGACTCCAGCACATCACTGTGTTTCTCGCGGTACGCCTGCGCCAGCGTAAGCAGCACGCGGCTGAAGCTGGGACGTCCCTGATAATCCTGTGGCGGAAAATATGTTCCCGCATAAAATGGCTTGCCTTCAGGCGTAAGGAACGCCGTAAGCGGCCAGCCACCCTGCCCGCTGATGGCCTGCACCGCGGTCTGGTAGCGGCTGTCC
>DATCAX010000674.1:0-4726 GCA_036512375.1 Candidatus Angelobacter sp.
AGCGGCGCAGATAGAACCAGAAGAAGCGAAGCGCCCACGAAGTCCATTGATCTTTTCAGTGCTCGATCCCACCACGTCCACGTCAGCCGCTGACTGGGTGTAACATGTGCCGATCTTGTGGCTGCAGAAAATGGCACCTTAAGCTCCGGCGATCGCGGTTTCAGTGTTCTTAGCCGCCGCGCTAGTGAGCAATGAGAGGTCGAAATCCACCATCATCCGCACCAGCTCCTCAAATGTAACCGTCGGCTTCCAGCCCAGGATCTTATTTGCTTTGCTGGCGTCTCCACTGAGCGGGTCATCTTCCGCAGGACGTAAGAACGCTGGATCGATTTCCACGTATTTTTTCCAGTCAAGGCCGACATGCGCAAAGGCGATCTCGAGAAGTTCTTTCACGCTGTGAGTGACACCGGTGGCGACAACAAAATCATCGGGTTGAGATTGTTGCAACATCAGCCACATGGCGTGAACATAGTCGCCGGCAAACCCCCAATCACGACGACCTTCAATATTCCCCATCTTTAGCTTATCCGCCAACCCCAGTTTGATCCGCGCGACCTGGCGCGACACTTTGCGTGTCACAAACTCGGGCGCTCGCCTGGGAGATTCATGGTTGAAAGCAATACAGGAGCAGGCAAACATGCCATAACTCTCGCGATAATTGATCGTAATATGATGGGCAAACATTTTGGCCGCGCCGTATGGGTTGCGCGGACGGAAGCGGGTGGTTTCGGTTTGCTGCGCTTCCTCGGCTTTACCGAAAATCTCTGAGCTTGAGACCTGCAAGAACCGGGATTTGGGAGCATGACGGCGAATCGCTTCCAGCATTCGAAGCGCGCCCATGCCGGTGACTTCCATGGTCAGGAGCGGCTGGCTCCAGGAAACCGGAACAAATGTCTGGCCGGCCAGATTGTAGACTTCATCGGGCTTAACCTGCTGCACGGCCCGGTCAAGCGAGGTCTGGTCAGCAAGGTCGGCCTCAACGTAATCCATTTTGCCCTTCGAACCGGCACTGCTATCACGATCCGTACGCGCGATATTTCGTACGATCCCGAAAACTTCGTAACCTTTTTCCAGCAGAAGGTCCGCCAGATATGATCCATCCTGTCCGGTTACTCCTGTGATTAAAGCTCGCATCCCAAGGATACCTCTTACGCTTCTGATTCAATTGCAAGCGCGGAAACTTATTGGTTTACGAGATGATATACCGATATCATCTCCAGTGCCGCCTTGTTCCAGGAAAAATCATCTGCGCGCCGCAAAGCATCTGCTCTTCTTCGCTCTAACTCATCGGGATTACGCAGCAGCGCCACAAGAGCCGCTGCCATTGCCTGGGTATCAAATGGATCAAAGCATTGAGCACCCGTGCCTGCCACTTCCGGCAGCGATCCACGATCGGAGGTGATTACTGGACAACCGCATGACATCGCTTCCACCAGAGGAAGGCCGAAGCCTTCATAGAGTGAGGGCATCACAAACGCATGGGCATGGCGAAAGAGAGCACCCAGGTCTTCCGCGTTAAGGTAGCCGAGATTGCGCAGATCAAGTTTGCGCCTGAGATTGCCTACGATTGCTTCTGAACCTTTAGAGGGGCCATACATTACTGCTTGAAATTCCACGCCAGCGCAGCGCGCAATCTCCAAGGACTGGAGCGCGCTTTTCAGGTTCTTGGTACGCCAATTGGACGCACTGGCCACAACAACGTACGGCGGGCTGATACCAAACTTCGCACGCAAGCGCGCCTGCTCACCCTCCGCGCCGCATGGATGGAAAACTTCCCGGTCAGCAGCAAGGGAAATGGTCGAAATCTTTTCTGGTGCGACGCCCAATATTTGCTGGACATCGATTGCGGTCCGCTGAGAGTCCGCGATAAGGTGAGCTGCTCGCCGCGCCGTCGTTCGGTATCCGGCTTGGACCATTACCTGCTTTGGCCACCAATAAATTGGCAAGAGAAACGGGATGAGGTCGTGAATCGTAACAATGACCGGGCACTTCAGCAGCGGTGTCGCATAAAAGGGACAGTGAAACAGGTCGAGCTTGTCACGCTTCTCCAAACGCCGAAATTCGGCGGACGCGAGAGGCGAATACTTCCCGGAAGATACAGGCGACATTTGTACGGACAGTTTGTCCAGCCCGGGCACCGGATTGCTCGGATCAACGTAGACCACCAGTTCACAACCAGCGCGAACGAGCGCCGGCAGCAGTCCTGCGATGTAACTGCCTACTCCGGAATTGTTATACCAGCGGGCATCAAACCCTACGCGCATTCTGAGTGTGCCTTGTCAATTCTTGACCACGCAATATTGCTTGCTTACATAGCCGGCCGTTGGTTCCTGTGTGAGGTATTGAAGATTACCAGCGAATGAAGGCTCGCAGGAATTGGTTAAGCGCACATCAATGACCTGCGCTCCGTTGTGAGCGATCACCTTCCGGATTACTGCTTCTTCGATGCAATGCATCTCCATGCCGCAAGCTTGCTGAACGCCGAGAAGGGATTGCAGTCGGGCGCGCAACGCCAGTTTGACACGGGCCCTGGTGACGACGTTCGCGCGCAGGCCTTCAGGGATCTGAAACACTAACGCTCCTCCCGGTTTCAAAACTCGGACAAGCTCTGCAATATATTTGCGGCTGTACGGTTCAGCAATGTGCTGAAGTACAATGCTGGTGTAAATGAAGCCAAAATAATTATCTGACAAGCTCTTCAGGTCAGCATCTTCATTCAGCAGAAAATGACACTGCGGGAGATCGCGGTTCCACTCCTGCGCCAGGCGGATCATCGTAGGAGAAATGTCCACGCCGCAGCACTCAGGAAAATATTCCGCCAGCACCCGGGTCAGCCGGCCCACGCCGCAGCCGAAATCCAGAGCTGCGGACGTTCTGTCAATGCAAATGCCGATTTTGGCAGTGTGCCTAAAAACAACTTCCAATTCGTTTCTGCCCGTGGCGAAGAATTCCTCCCGCGTCCACTGCCTGTCGCGTTTCCCGGGATCAGTGCATATGGCCCACAAAGGATCGGCCTGCGCCAGCCCTTCCCAGTTTCGCTGCAGATCTTTGAGTGGATTCATGGCTTGCGCGCGACCATCCAGATGGTGTCGTACCAGTTGATTTTCAACGTCGCGTGCAGCAGTCGATGCAGCGCGTAGTAGGCGCTATCCAGAATCAGGCGCACGCCCCCTGATACATAGTAAGGATCGAGTGATTCTTCCACGACGTGCAGTCCGGAGTTTTCAAGAAGCTGGTGCAGTACGGCCGGCGTGAAGTGCGAGAGATGAATTTCGCGTGATGCTCCAGCCCGCGAAAGTCCTAATGTCGGACTGAATTTCTGAAAAGGTCCAAGTCTCAGCCTCTTTCCTAACTTCTTGATCTTTGAAGTCCAGGCCAGGATGTCATTCGGTACAGCGATCACCAGTACACCTTGCGGTTTCAACATCGTCCTGCACCGACCGATCAACATTCCCGGGTCGGGCACGTGCTCCAGGACGTGGAACAAAGTAATGTTCTCGAAGGATTCCGGCGGCAAATCTAAATCCTGGATCTGCCCTGCAAGAAGCACCAGATCATACTTCTCTTTTGCGATGGCGACTGCGCTTTCAGAAACTTCCGTCCCTGCGACTTCCGTAAACAATGGTTTCGCGTGATGGAGAAATTGCCCAATACCTGCCCCGATATCCATAAGGTTTCCGCGGGTGCTCCGCTGCAATAGTTTCTTCAGCCTTCTCTTCCACAGAATGTCGCGGGCCCGCTCCTCATCAAGCCAAGAATCATATTTGCCAACTCGCGAATAAAAGGCGCTGACTTCTGCAAATGAGGGCCTGGGGCTGTCGAAGACGTATCCGCAGGAGCCACAGCGGCAGAAATTGAACTCTGAGTCCACTTTCTGAATGCGATCACTTCGGCACACGTTGCAGGACAGCACAACTTCCATGTCAGCGATCTCTTTTGCAATCATCCAGCAGCCTGCCTTGCGTCAACGTTGGGGTGGACCCTCTTAGTACGAGACGCCTGGGCGCTTAGCAAACCCAGTACAAGAAATAATAAGGCTGTTACCTGCGGTGTGGTGTGGAACAGGTAATCGACCGTTCCGTGCACCAGAACACCACAGATCGCCGTGAACACCGCGACGCCGATGATCCGGCCAAATTCGTCTCGCGTATTGCGGAATTGTTTTAGGGCTGTTCGCAAAGCATAGATCATCAGAAAGATGAAGACCATGAAGCCGATCAGTCCGGTCTCCGCCAGAAGTTCCAGGTACAAATTGTGGGCGTCGCCCGTCCAACCATCAGGCAGGTTCAAGAGGCCACCCATGAGACTGCGAAGGTTTCCGAAGCCCGTGCCTAACATAGGTGATTGTGCAAATACGGTGAAAGCTTCGCCCCAGATCGCCAGACGGGAGACAGTGGTGAAGTCGTCAATCTCACCGAGCCGCTGAAAGAAGAAGCCCGCCGCCACCCCTGCCAGCAGACAAACAACCAGCACAATTGCAACGCGGCGCATTCTGGTTTTGCGGTCGCGGGCTGACAAGCATGCATGTATTAGCAAAATCGCAACGAACGCGAGCAGCCCGCCCCGGCTCTGGGTAAGCAAAAGCGCGGTGCCACCCAGCGCAAGACACCACTTGCTCCAGGTGCGAAGAGCACGATCACTGCCGCCGGTCGCAAACGCCAGGCAGAATGGCAGGACCAGATTGATGTACCCAGCGAGGCCGTTATAGTGTTCAAGAAACGACGTG
>DATCAX010000675.1:0-4892 GCA_036512375.1 Candidatus Angelobacter sp.
TGGTGCATCGGCAATCCAAAATAAATCGCCAGCAGCGGCGTAACGATGATGCCGCCGCCCACGCCGGCCAGCGCTCCAAAACCGCCGGCACAAAACCCGATCGCCACCAGCAGTAACATCGCCGCCAGCGTCATTGTGCTCGATCTCGCAGCATCAGGATGTCATCGCCCTCCGGCTCCTTATCTTTTTCTGCCATCACCACAGACCTGACCGAACCCACCACCGCGATAGTCGCAATCACCATCATCCATGACACAGGTTCACCAGCCAGCAGACCTGCGACTAATGCCACCAGGGGAATTAAAAGGCTGATGGACGAAAGCTGATACGGTTGCAACTTTTTCAACAGCCAATAGTAAATAACAAAAGCTGCCGCTGACCCGAAGATCGTGAGGTATGCCATCGCAAAGACCGCAGTCCGGGTCCACACAGCATGCCGGTGCGCTTCCAGAGCCCACATCCCCCAGAACAGGCCCACGGATCCCAGCAAGAGCTGGAGTCCGGTTGCGATCACGGAGTCAATGTTCGGCAGCCGTTGTTTCGCATAGACCACAGACCACGAACTCAGAAACATGGCGACGAGCACTGCCACGCCGCCAATCAGGGCCTCGCGGGTCTTGCTCAAATCTTGGTAGAACAGCGCCAACAGTCCGCCAAAAGCTATCACCATGGCAAAGATCGCCTGGCGCGGGACCTTGTGGCGCATCATAAGCGGAGTGAACAATGAAACAGCTAGCGGCATGGCAGAGTACAAAACTGCGCTCATCGAAGAGGTTACATGTTGTTCCGCCCAGAAGAGCAAGCCATACGGCAACGCCATGATCGTCAGACTCAAGACACAGATGGCGTTCCACTGGGATCCATCCGCTGGCCACCGCCTTTTCTGCAGCAACGCCATCCCCAGCAGCAGCACGCCGGCTGTTACAAAGCGCAATGCAGCGGCTTGGAATGGCGGCACGTCGCGCACGACGACGCGGATCGCCAGCCATGTGCTTCCCCAAATCAGGCACAGAGAAACATAGCCCGCTAACTGACTGCGACTAAGTGCAGAGATCTGTTGAGTGGGTTCGGACATCGAAAGATCAGTCTAACTGATCATAAGACACCGAAGATGCGTTCACGAAAGAAGGAAAAAACTGTCACTGCCCAGCGCGGACTTCCATCTTTTCCCGCGTTCCCTGGGGAGGAACCGGACCGGATTCGGCGGTCTTCGGCGTTGGATTCATCGCCGAGATATGCTTCGCCTGGGCGAACAGCGCTATGGACGCCGCCATCATCGAGAACGCAAACAGGATTAGAAATCCGTCCTGGCGTTCCTCGGCATCGTAAAGTTCGATCTTGGCAAAATCCGATGCCGAGCTGTAAATGCCAAGTCGGCGCACTAACTGCTGCCTGTCATTCATATTGGATATCAGTTCGATGGTTCCCCACCCACCGGCCACAATCGCAATCAAGAGCGCCAACACCGCTGCTGCTTTCATTTGTTTACTCCTTGCTTTTTTTACTGGCCTCAGTAAGCCTTACCCTTGATGTCTAGACGGAAACCGTGCTTCTTTCCCTATCACAGAAAAGTCACTGCGAACTGGGTGCGTGGCTCGGCATCTGGCTGGTGGCCACGTTCTTGGGCGTTGAGAGATAGCCGGTGATTGTGTTCTTGTCCACGCTGTTCACCACCACCTCAAACAGAGCGCGATCGCGTCCGGTATAGAACTGCAGCGGCTCATTGATGGTGCGGTCTTTCTTCTCAATCTTCTTGTCTTCAGCCAGCACGTAAAGAGTGAACTTGCTCTTTTTGGGATCGGTCTTCTTCAACTGCAGGCTCACGATCGACAAATGTGTGGGCTCTTTGTCCTTCTTCAGCGTAAACTCAAAATAGTCGCGGTCGCCGCGGTGTTTGAGCATCTCCAGTTCGTCATGCGACGTGGCAATTAATTCGCTGTGCTTGTTCAGGTCCCCGATGGCGTGATCCAGCTTTCCCTTGGTCACCGCCAGGTCGTTCCTGGTATCGGTAACGTCTGCGCTGACTTTGACCACTTCCCCTTTTACACCACTTACATCACTGGTCACGGTGCCAAACTGCTGTTTGGTGGTTTCTTCATCGGCCTTCAGGCGCGTCTCCGTTTCATGCTCTTTGGCCTGGAGTTCGGTCGCCTTCTTGCTCAGTTCTTTGTGGTTCATTCCGGCTCTGTCCGCCAGAACGTTGAGTGAGGCCTTCATCTGGGCGTTGGAATCGGTCATCTTCTTGACCAACTCTGCTTGCGCCGCGGTCTCCTTTTTCTCCATGTCATTCATGCGGCCCTGCGCCATAACCATGAAGATGACCGTGCCGATCAAATAAACCACTGCAACCACCATCAGAATATTGCGCACTACCGGGCTTCCGCCATCATGCGGCACATCGGACATAGTTTTCTCCAGTCAGGGCTTTAGATTATGCCAAGCATTGTTGTGCAGAACTGCTGCCGTGTCAATGAAACTGCAGATCAATGGCCAGTGGATCACCCGTTCTTCAGGCTCTTTTCTCCGGAACCACCACCGCCTCTTGCGGAGCCAGCGGTTGGCCGGCATTGGCAGGCATGGGTACCAGCAGTGCCTCTTTGCGATAGACCAGGTTGCTGGCGTTGAACGTGGCCAGTTTAAAGCCGTGGCCGTGCGTGATGGCGTCTGTGGGGCAGGCCTCAACGCAATAACCGCAGAAGATGCAGCGGTTGTAGTCAATGTTGTAGACCTTGGCGTAGCGCTCGGCGCCGCTGATGCGGTTCTCTTCCGTGTTCTCGGCGGCCTCAATGTAAATGCAGTTGGAAGGACACGCCGCCGCACACAGGAAACAGGCTACACATTTTTCCAGGCCGTTTTCGTCGCGCTGCAGCTCATGCAATCCGCGGAAACGTTCCTGAAAAACCGCGCCCTCATTGGGCAATTTCTTGTTGGGATAATCCTCAACAATGGTGGGAGAAAACATCTCCCGCAGAGTCACGGACATCCCTTTCGCGATGCCAGCTAGATCGCCAAAGACACGAAAGATCGACATGCAGTCAGTATAATTCGGAACCACAAAGGACACAAAGAGCACGAGGGATCGCACCGTAGCGACATCATGGCTCGCGGTCTTGCCAAAATTCCAGATGCACTTGAGCAACCAGCTTGGAAATTGCTTCACGATCAACTCGTTCAGGCAAAGGCGAGCGGGAAACCGCCTCTTCGACTTCGGTGACCAACTTTTTCGCTTCGGCTAATACGCGCTCCAGCGTCCACTCTCCGCTGCGCACTTCGATCAACAAATCTTTTTCCGGGCGCGGCAACGTGATGCGTTTATGCGTCATCAGTTCCAGGCATTCAAACAATAGACGCAGGCCGTGCATCGCGGCCTTGGTGTCATAGCCGTATTTGCCGATGTATTCCGGCCGCTGGCCTTTCTTGCCGCTTCCCTTTTCGCCGGTGAGCCGTTTGAATTGATCGTCGGCAAAGCCAAGAAATTGTTTGGCCGAGCTGCGGGAAAGAAATACTTCACGCTCTGCCAGAATCTTCTTCCACGCCTTCGGATCGATTTCCTGAGGTTCAGCAAACAGAAAATGAAGGGCTGTGGCATTGCCTTTGGCCGCCATGCCCGCCCATTTCCTGAGGGAGTAAAGCGTTACATCAACATCCTCAGGGCCGTTGCGGCGCTCGTCTCCAGCGGTCGACCAGACGAAGTGCTCACGCGGATTTAGGCCCAGCGCGTGCTCAGGATCTTCAAGATAGACGCCATAAAGATCGGTATCGTCCGTTTTGCCAACCTTGGCGCCATGCAATTCCGATCCGCCGACAAAGAGCTGAATGAGATTTTGCGGGCGATCAAAACCGGAAAGGGCGACGAGACTCAACAATGACGGCGATTTGCTCGTTGGCTGTTTCAAATTAGCGCGGTCCGTTCCAGGGTGTCGGTGCATATTACCTGTTCGAATTCGGCACAGTGGGCACCGAATACGTCCAGTGTTTCTCATAGCTGCGGCCATCGCGTCCAACAGTCGTTTCCCCTTCTTTATGAATCGTCATGCGGCGCAGCCTGCCGTCATCCTTGTCAAACAATAATTCCAGCATCCTGGACGGGGCATCGTAGACCGTTTCGCCCGACGGGTTGATCCGAGGCACCGGCTTATACAGCCAAACCCTTGCTCCCTCGGTGTCGATCGAAGAGGGCTTTCCGATGACTTGCTCCACTTCTGCCTGTGTGGGATACGGGGCGCCCAGCAACCAGGGCCGCCCGCCTCCTCCCAGGAGAATATGGGATGGGTCGTCATCGATACGGGTCATAGAATCGGCATAACTGAGCGCACGGGTACGATAAGCGTCTTCGGGGTCCTTCGACTTTACCTCACTTCTCCACCCCAACATGCGAAAACCGCGCCTGCCGGGGGCCCCGGCCTTGCGGCGCTCGGTGACGCTCAGGATGACAGCGGGAGAGAGCTGGGTACTGCACGGCTGAAGCGCGTGCCCTGATACGAACTTCCGGGGCTGAAGCCCGGGTTCGTTTATGCCTTAACGCGGCCCTAAAGGGCCGCTCTTCCACCGGGAAATGGGAGCAGGCATAAATGCCTGCTTAACCCCGTGAGTCCTCTCCATAAGACGCTGCAGCGGAGCAGGTCCCTCCCGACGCGCCCCGAGATTGTTGGAGCTGCCGGGTGTGGGCTGGCGCTTCGGTTCGGGATGGCATGTCGCTGGGGGACGGGTTTTGTTCGAACGAAGCCTTTACGCGACGGGAGCCAGCTTTCATTCTCAACGCGGCATATGTATCTCTTTTCAACCGGTCAGAAAAAACAGACGTTAACCTGGCACATGGGCACTTTTTTCAATCCGTCAGAAAAGAGCAGAAGAAGTGCCGATTTTGCTTGACTCGGAATACGGTTTTCGTG
>DATCAX010000676.1:0-18951 GCA_036512375.1 Candidatus Angelobacter sp.
GAGCCGTAATACACTTCCCTGCCAACGCTAAAGAATCCCGCACTACCATCATTATTAACGAGAGGATCTGGAAAAAGTGCTGATCCCCCAAAGTCCAATGGGAGAGGGGTCGTGGAACCGGGATCAATCCAATCTTTGAAAAAACCCGCCAGCGGATACATTCGCGGCTTGTAGCCGAAGTCCGCGCAGTCTCCTGATAATCTGGGATCAGGATTATTGATAGGCGCTGTGATCTGAAACTGTGTGGCATTGGCAACCGATGTCACCACAACTTTGAGACATGCTGGAGGGTCGCTCAGTGCCGGACGGTTGACAAATAGGTAATCGAGAGGCTTTGGATCAGCAGTCATTTTGGTCAGGCGATTCGCCTCGGCCAAAAGCGCCAGCGCGATGGTCTTTTCATCCGGCGAGAAAATATGGGGCGCTCCGGCCAACTTGAGCCCGAGAACCGCGCTCGAAATGCTGGTCAGCAAACCATATCCATAAGCCGGCGTTTGATGACCGTGATTCAAACTGAAAGTTTGTGCTACTGGAGGGTGTGTTGGTGAAGAGACCAGGTCCTGCACGGCTCCGGTACAAGGCCCGCGGCCGTTCGTGGGAGCCATGGGAAACGAATCTGTAAGATTGCCGGCGACCGTGTTAGGCACAATGCATATGCTGGCATCTGTGCTGAAACTTGCCGCGATCGCGCTGTTTGCCGGACCGATTAAGTCAGGCAGGTTGACCTTCTGCCTGAATGTCTTATACGCGGCTGCCCAGGCAAAGCCGGCTGCGGCAATCGAATAGTCATCCATGCAGTTGTTGCCAAAATCGCCGGTGGAATCCAGCGCGCAGTGCGGAAAAACTCCCCCGGGATCGCGGGAGGTCAACTCGAACTTACCCTGGCTATTAAGTGTTGCAGTTGAGGCCATAAACTCCGCAACCTTGTCGAGCAACTTCTCCAGGTTCGCGTTCACCTTGCCTTCGGTATAGAGCCGCAGCGCAGTTGGGAAAATGTACGTTGGCAAACCGCCCTCAAGCCAACCCTGGAACGGTCCCGCGGGGCCGAATGCAGCCTGATGGTGCGGGAAAGTGGCAGAATTCAACGCATTTAGCTGGTCGATTGGGTATACCGTGCCAGTGCTTGGATAATCCTGGCCGAAAGTGTTGGTCAACTTTGATTCAAGATGGGTCGCAGCGCTCTGATTGCAACCCGGAGTCCGGGGATCGGCATCCCGGAAGATAATCGCGTATGCATTCAGGCTGGGACCCAGCGACTCATTACCATTGTCGATGTCGGCTGCAGTATCTGACGCGCATGTCTGGCCTTCGGCCACAGAACAAAGCGCCAGGCAGAAGAGCGAAAGAGAGAGATATACCGCGAAACGAGACCACCGGCCAGTGCACTTCATACAGCCTCCCTATCAATCTGTTTCTGAAATCAAGGCCCGACTTCCAGCCGTACTACCAAAGCATCGATCGGCTCGCGCGCAAGGAGTGCGAACGCCATCGTCGATGGTAGGGCCGTTATTTGCAGCACAGGGAACAATGGTAAATAATCCATCGAACGTGCCGTGTTGGAAGAGATGCCTGCTCTTAATAATGAATCGTAAAGGGTCACGAATCTCGATGACCGCTATCTTGGTTGATTATCTGTCGAAGCATCGAGCGTTACGAATACAAACGATAGATTTGCAGAGTGCGGATGTATGTGAGCTACGTCACGTTAGGACCGGTTCTTTCGTTGCGGACACAGGTCTGAGATGAGACTGTGTGATTGGCTATCGTGAACGCGGCGCGGTTGGCCGGGGCTCGGTAGAAGGCGTACCTCTGAACTTCTTGGCGTAGGTAAGCTCCACCCCGCATCTGTGGCCGCTGCGGGCCAGCGCCAGATGGTAGCGCTTTCCTTGAGACCGATTCTTGGTGAGCTCGGAGTACCAGAGGCCGTAGAGACTGGCCCGGCAAAACTCAATGTCGTTCTTGGACGCTGCGATGGTGGCGGCAAAGGCATCGTCTGTCTCGGCTCCAGTAAGGTATTCCAGCACCGCTTTCCTTGTCGCACTTGCGCGCTCAGTCCTGTGAAACCCCGCCGCAAGTCCGTTACTCCCGCCGCAATCCAGATCCGCGTTCCCGCCGGAAGGCTGATCATCGCAGCATCTCCAGCACGCTCTGTAACAGGGCCGCGTCCGCTCCTACAATCCGTACCTTGCCCTTCGCCAGTTCGATCTCGATGGCGCTATCGTGTCCCAAAACCGCCACCGGCAATAGATTGACAACACGTCCCCTTTTTGCGCGCTGTTTCTCCGTACGATATTCCTTGCGCCAGTCATAGATCTGACTGACATGTACGCCATGAGCCTGAGCCACCCGCGCCACCGAGGCTCCTTTGGCCATCGTCTCTTCCACAATCCGCTTCTTCTCCTCTGCGCTGCGGAAGCGTCTTTTCGGTCGTTTGGCCGCAATCACCTTTGCTACGGCCGACTGTGCGCTGTCCATCATCCCTCCCGGAGGCATCACGTGCCTCACGGTTAGGATGTCCATTCATCCCTACTATTGTCTAGGCGGCCATAGGCTGACGCTTACGCTTCCACGGTCTCTCGTGCGATACGACAATTTGACGTATCCATCGCAAGCGCTCAGATTGATCGAACCGGACGGCTCACCGCGACATGACCATCTCTGCGAAGAACTTGAGCCAGGACGCAAATAACCATTCCGCTGAAGATATCGCACGTCCAGAAACAGATATCCCGAGGTCGTTGCCCGCCCGCTGCCTCTATATCTGCCCATGACTGTCCTTCCCTTGCCATTTCCGAAATCATAAGGCAAGTTAACATTTTTCCAACGAACTTCCTGCGATATTCCGCTGGTCCCTAGTTGCTATCAGCCGTCTGAAGACTGACAACGGTCTTTGTGGCTGGATTGACCAGAATTGAGTAACCGTCGTGACGCCCCGTGCGAATTACAACCACGGAGAATTGTTTCTGGTCGCTTCGCCACTCAAGGGAACGCACTAGCCAGTCTTTGGTTTGCGGATCGGCATCCCGCGATGCTTGAATCGCTTGGCGACTTGCCTCTGATGCCGTCCACTTCTCAGCAGGCCTAAGCATCGCCACCTCACCGATTACTCCTATGCTCAACAACATTACGGTCGTCGCAAGGCTGACCAGCAGAAAGAAATTGAGTGTGAGTCTATACCCGTCGCCCTTGCCGTAATTTTTCGACGCGGGCTTTAGCATGGCTTCCCGCGAAGTGTCGACTCCGCCAATCTTCACCGCGTCGGAAGTGAATAACCCGAAACGATCCCAGATTTTTACAACTATTTCTCCAATAGACTCGTAAATCGTGTGCTCAGCCTTTACCTTTCGTCTTACATAGTAGAAAAAAATCCAGACGAAACCCGCCAGGAGAATTGCTGCAAACATGACCACGTGAGCGGTTAATATTGCGCTGAGGGCAAAAAGACCGGCTACAAGGGCTGGGTATAGCGGAAAAAACGATCCGATGAGCTTATATTCGACTTCCCTGCGCCATCTCATTTCAGTTTGGCAGTCGTCAAAGTACGAGGTGAGAAAATCGTCGATAATCGACATTTAGAACCTTTCAGGAAGCCGTCGAATGTCCTTCGGCACGGTGCTATTTCCGAAATCATAAGGCAAATTACCTGTTTTTCAAACGGCTTTTCGGCTCGCTGAACCTGATTTTTTCTTTAAGCTAGATGCGTAATTGGGCCGACATTTTCGGACATGCCAGAGGGTGTTCCCCCCGGTGCCTTCGTGAGACTCCCGGTGCTTTCTCGCCTGTTCTATGCCTGTTCTCAGGCGTTGTACCGACGTTGCTTTCAACGGGGTTCTATCTGCCCGCAAGTCGGTACTTGATTCCGTGCCGCAACCGAATTGTGATTCGCTGTTAATCTCAAAAGTGGCACCGTCTGGAACCCGGAATCGAATGGACATCCCTCCGAAGGTCCAACGCAGCCAATCGAAGACCATTGTGTACTCTTGTCTCAGCTTAAAAGGTAACGCCCACGGACCAAGGCGAACCGAACTCGTGCTAAGCTGCTTCTCATAGTTGCACAGAATTTCACAAAAAGTAGGAAAAAGTCGGTATAACGGAGTCATGGCAGCCCTACAAAACGTCAGGCATGAGACTGCGGCTCAGATGATTGCCGAGGATCGTCAAACAGATCAGCAGATCGCAGCAGCCGTTGGAGTGTCCAGGCGCACGATTGCATACTGGAAGCATCGGTCTGACATCAAATCCCGCATCTCTGAAATATGCGAAGGTGCAGCGGCTCGGATGGAGAGTCGCATCGAACGTCATGAATGGCTGTGGGAGCGCGACTGCTTGCGCCGACGAGCCAGTACTAGCAAGAGCGCAATCGCGCGCAGAGTCGCGTTCCAGCTGTTGCAGGAAATGGGTGCCTAGGATCTGGCAGCGACACTGTCCAACCAATGTCAGATTAGAGTGACCATACCTGAGTGCCCGCTCTCGTACCGCTCAGAACAACGAGGATTGCGTGGGATCATCTGAAACCAAATGTGATTCTTCCGCGCACTCCGGCCCGACATTCTCCACTTTGTTCACTGTCAAACTCACCGGATATACGCGCATGAGCCGGGCATCAAACGGTTTCAACAGATCATTGACTCTGGCGGGATCAGTAATACCAGGATCAAGCCAGAGATCGTAATCGGCAGGCTGAAGGATGACCGGCATTCTGTCGTGAATGTCTTTCAGCAGAGTGTTGGCGTCTATGGTCAAGATGGTGCAGGATTCGATGACCTTCCCTGCCGAATCTTTCCATCTGTCCCACAGGCCGGCGAACGCAAAGAGTCCATCGTCGGCCATCCCTATGTTGAAAGGCTGCTTTTTCTTGGGACCAACCTTCTTCCACTCATAGAAACCATCTGCCGGTATCAGGCAGCGGCGCTTCTTCATCGACTCACGGAATACAGGCTTCTCAGCCGCTGTTTCACATACGGCATTGATTGTTTTCGCGCCGATTGAAATGTCCTTTGCCCAGTACGGGATCATGCCCCAGCGCATCAGGCCGAATTTGTGCTTCGGCTCGTCGCGGTCCTGGCGTATCGTTGCCACTTCCTGAGTGGGCGCAACATTCCAGCGAGCGGCCCAGTCCACATCTTCAGGATCGAGATTGAAGAAATCGCTTAGCCAGCGCTCTTTGGCCGTGAGTCTATAGCGTCCGCACATTGATTATTTTCTAGTGGACATACACGCGCAGCAGCCACCAGATAAGAAAGAGGGCGATTATGGCCACAACAACGTGGCGAATCCACTGGCCTGCGGTCCTGGGTTCAGATTGCTTTGCCATTTGGTCCGATTCTAGCAGCTACGTCCGGCTCTGGTTTTTGGGGCCAAGATATTTCAAACAATATTTCTAGCCCTTTCAATAGCTTAGCGAATAACAGGCAAAGTCCGTATTGACAGGCCGACAACCCGCATTCTATTGTTTCCCTCTAATAGCGAACAAGAAGCGAATCAGGTTTGCACAGCATGTCTTCCCTTGCGATTGTCCGTGCTCAAGTCGAACGCCGCATTCCGGGCGCTCTCACCGTTTACGAACGCATAGCGCCAGAGGTCTTTCCGACCGGCATTGCCGTTATTGATCGCGAAACGGGAGGCATTCCCAAGGGAGCACTCACGCAAATATGCGCTCCGGTTGGAATCACTTCAGGACAGACAACTCTGCTCTTATCACTGTTGGCTCAAGTTACCGGCAAGGAACAGTTCTGTGCCGTGGTGGATGCCAGTGACAGCTTCGATCCTGAATCAGCCAATGCAGTGGGGGTGTGCCTGTCACGTCTGCTCTGGGTGCGGTGTATAGAGCGTGGCATGAAACCTGTAGAGCACGCATTCAAGTCCGCAGACATCCTGATACAGAATGGCGGCTTTGGAGTAATCGCCATTGACTTGGGGAACGTGAATGAAAAGCTAATCAGGAAGATCCCACTCACTACCTGGTTCCGCTTCGCCCGCGTCATGGAAGCGCTGCCGACCGCATTAGTGATATTGCTTCCTTACTCCGCTGCGCAGAGTTGTGCAGCGTTGACCCTGAACATGGGTGCATCCGTGGAATGGACTGGGACAGGCGCGGCGTCCCACACGCAACTGATCTCAGGCGTGGATTTCAACATTGAGATTGGACGCACCCGCACAAAGAGGCCCGTTCAAAGTGCAAGGAACAATTTCACCGTAAGACCACAATGGGCGTGAATCATGTTTGGCTGCATTCACGTTTGCGATTTCGCAGTACAAGCGGCATTGCTTCGCGAATCAAAGGTGCTGCCCACTGCGCTGCTAGACGGCCCTGAGTCTCTTTTAAAAGTTGTCGCCTGTAACTCGGCGGCAAGGGCTGCTGGCGTCAGTGTCGGCATGACAAAGCTGCAAGCGGAAGGGTGCTGCGTTGCTCTCAGAAAGCGCGTTCAAGAGCATGAGGATGCGGCCCAGGCTGAGCTGATTGATTGCGCATATAACTTTTCACCACGCATTGAGGTTACCAGTCCCGGAACGATCATCATTGATCTGGCCGGTTCAGAACGGCTGATGGGAACAGGCAAAACTATTGCTCAGCTCATTCTTGGTGAAGTCACAAAACGCGGCTTTGAAAGCAACGTCAGCATCGTCAGCAATCCTGATACAGCTCATTATGCAGCCCGTGGCTTTAAAGGAATAATGATCATCGATCCAGGTGACGAAGCTCTGCGCATGAATACGCTGGCGGTTGAAGTGCTGGGGTTGGAGTCTGATGTTCTGGACGTGCTTCACGCCTGGGGTATCAGGACACTAAAAGCTCTGGCTGCTCTACCCTCGATTGAGCTGAGCGAACGGCTTGGCCAATATGGGCTTCATTTGCAGCGGCTAGCAAATGGCACAGTCGTGCGTGAGCTGGTGCCCGCTGCACTGCCAGCGTCATTTCAAGAGAGCACGGAACTAGAAGAGCCGGTCGATCTTCTGGAGCCGTTGGCATTCGTCATCAATCGTCTTCTCGATCAGTTAATGGAACGTTTGATTGAAAGGTCACTTGCTACAGATCACATCGAGATTGAGCTGTCACTGGATATCCATCCTGATCGTGACGTGAGAGCTGTGATGCCTGCTGATTCCGTTACGGCCTTATATCTCCGAACCGTGAAGCTGCCGGTGCCAACTCAGGACGGCAAGGTGCTGCTCAAGTTAGCGCAACTCGATCTTGCTGCTCATCCGCCACATGCACCTGTAAAGAAGATCAAGATTGAAGCGATACCGGCCCGCATCCGGTTTGCTCAAGCAGGATTGTTTCAGCCGCTTGCGCCAGAACCCGCAAAGCTGGAGATTTCAATGGCGCGCATCCGTGCCGTGGTCGGGGAAACAGATTCGCTGAATCGGCACCTTGTTGGATTCCCAACTCTTCTCGATTCACATCGTCCGGATCATTTCCAAGTAAAACCTCCTGCCACCAAACACCGTGGCAGTCCGCCATCCACTCGGTTGGCGTTACGCAGATTCCGGCCAGCCATTCCCGCAAGAGTCGAAGTGAGCGCCGAACAAGCGCCGGTCTGGATTGGATTCTCACGGAAGAAAGCGCGGGTCGCTTCCGCGTCTGGTCCGTGGCGGAATTGCGGAGAGTGGTGGGATTCTGTCGGTGAGTGGATGCGTGAAGAGTGGGACGTGAATCTTACGCTTGACGGTCAGACAACGCTCTATCGAATATTCCGCGATCTGGCGACACGAAGCTGGTTTGTTGAAGGGATGTATGACTGAATCATGCAATACGTGGAACTACATGCCCGCTCTGCGTTCTCTTTTCTTGAAGGTGGCTCTCTTCCTGAAGCGCTGGCAATGACCGCTGCGGAACTCAATATCTCAGGCATGGCGCTGCTGGACCGCAATGGCTTTTACGGTTCGGCGCGGTTCCACATGGCGGCCAAGAAGAGCGGCATCCGTGCTCACGTTGGAACTGAGTTGGCTGTCAGCGATGAATCCGGAACCGTCAATTATCCGCTGCTCTGCGAATCCCAGCTTGGATACCAGAACCTCTGCCGCCTCATTACGCGAACCAAGCTGCGGGTGCCCAAGCACAGCGACAGCTCAGCACGTTTTGCAGAGCTAGACGAGCACGCTGCCGGTCTGGTCTGTCTGACCGGCGATGAGAATGGTCCTCTTGCTCATGCCTTGCGCCACGGGGGGATGGACGCTGGCCGGCAGCTACTGACGAAACTCAAAGCGATCTTTGGCCCAGGCAGCGTGTATGTGGAGCTGCAACGTCATTTCCAACGGCAGCAGGAACAGCGTAATCAATGCGCTATGGTACTGGCGCGTGAATTTAATCTGCCGGTGCTGGCAACAAATGGGGTCAGCTACGCGACTGCTGCTGATCGTGAAGTTCTTGATGTTTTCACCTGTATCAAGAACAAGCGGCAACTCGCGACAGGAGGGCGCTTCCTTTGCGCCAATTCCGAACGATATGTTCGCGTACCGGAGCTGATGGCACAGATATTCGCCGACATTCCTGAGGCCATCAGTAATTCGGTCGAGCTGTCCTCACGGTTGCAATTCACACTGAAGGATCTGGGATATCAGTTTCCGAAATATCCGGTGCCGCCAGACGGAACGATGGATTCATTTCTCTATGCCCGCACATGGGAAGGTGCGCGTAATAGATACCAGCCGGTCACTGATAAGGTCCGAAGCCAGCTCGACCGTGAACTCAAATTGATTGCGCATCTCGGCTTGGCCGGATACTTTCTGATCGTCTGGGATATTGTTTGCTTCTGCCGTAAGCAAGGCATTCTCGTTCAAGGAAGAGGCTCAGCGGCGAATAGTGCTGTCTGCTATTCACTCGGCATCACGGCGGTTGATCCAATCGGCATGGACTTGCTGTTTGAACGCTTCTTGTCGGAAGAACGCGGTGAATGGCCGGACATCGATATGGACTTGCCAAGCGGTGACGACCGCGAAAAGGCGATCCAGTACGTGTATCAGAGATACGGGCAGCTCGGCGCGGCCATGACCGCCAATATCATTACCTATCGAGGACGGCTGGCCGCTCGTGAGGTCGGCAGGGTCTTCGGGTTCGATACAGAAACGTTGAACCGCCTGTCCTCAATGGTCGGGAACTTTGAGTGGCGAGGCCCGAATGACACGTTCGATCGGCACTTCACGACCGCTGGTCTGGATCTCACTCACAAACGGATTGCCAAATATCTTGATCTCTGTTTACGGCTTCAGGACATGCCGCGGCATTTAAGCCAGCACTCTGGCGGCATGGTGATTGCACAGGGCGCTCTCGATTCCGTTGTGCCGCTCGAACCGGCTACAATGCCGGGCCGCGTAGTCGTTCAATGGGACAAAGATGATTGCGCTGATTTGGGCATTGTGAAGGTGGACTTGCTCGGTCTTGGAATGATGGCTGTGCTCAAAGATTCGATTGAATTGATTCGGAATCATTACCACGAAGAGGTTGACCTGGCGCATCTGCCGGAAGATTGCCCGGACATTTATGGCGTGATCCGCGAGGCGGACACTATCGGCATGTTCCAGATCGAGAGCCGGGCACAGATGGCGTCATTGCCCCGGAACAATCCAAGCAAGTTTTATGACCTGGTGACGCAAGTCGCTCTCATCCGTCCCGGACCAATCACCGGCCAGATGACCTCACCGTACCTGAAGCGCCGACAGAATAAAGAGAAGGTCACCTATCCGCATCCGTCACTTGAGCCGGTCCTGAAACGCACGCTAGGTGTACCACTGTTTCAAGAGCAACTTCTGCGCATGGCGATGATCTGTGCCAACTTCACTGGAGGCGAGGCTGAAGAGTTGCGCCGAGCACTAGGTCATAAGCGCTCAAAGCAGAAGATGATGGAGATCGAAGGCAGGCTTCGTTCTGGCATGACCCAGAACGGAGTAACGCCAAAAGCCCAAAATGAGATTGTCCAGTTCATCAGTTCGTTTGCTCTGTATGGCTTCCCTGAGTCACATTCGGCCAGCTTTGCCTTGATCGCCTATGCCAGCGCGTTTCTGAAAGTCAGATACCTGGCTGCATTCACGGCGGCGCTGCTGAACAATCAGCCAATGGGCTTTTACTCGGCTGCCACTATCGTAAAAGATGCACAACGGCACGGCCTCAGGGTGAGACCGATTGACGTGACATATTCGGATTGGGATTGTTCGCTAGAGGAAGCGGACGGAAAGATCGTAATGCGCGTTGGTCTGCACTACGTGCGGGGGCTGCAACAGATCGCTGGAGAGTCATTGGTGCAAGCAAGAAAGAAGAAGTAATTTAGCTCCATCGAAGAGCTTGCCCGGAGAGTGCCTGATCTGAGTCGAGGCAATTTGAGGATGCTGGCAGAGATTGGAGCATTGAACCGTATTGGCGGTATAGGACTGCATCGCCGCGATGCGTTGTGGCAGGTTGAGAAGGCAGGACGCAAGGTGGGAAAGTTGCTCGAAGGAATAGATGAGCAGGACGCCTCTTCACCACTTGCGCAGATGGACACGGAAGAACGCATCGTGGCCGATTATCGCGGGACGGGACTAACAACTGGCCCGCACCCGATGTTCTATCGGCGAGAAGAAATGCGAAGTTTGAATATCAAATCTGCCGCTGAGCTGAGAGCAACAGCAAATGGCAAGAAGGCCACGGTGGCCGGTGCTGTGATTACGCGGCAACGTCCCGGCACAGCCAAAGGGCTGATCTTCTTGACATTGGAAGATGAGACTGGGAATGCCAATGTGATCGTCATGCCGGACATTTACGAGAAGTATCGGCGAGCAGTGTTAGAGCCAAGGTTCATTCGCGTGTCAGGGACCGTACAGAATCAGGACGGGATTGTGCATTTGCGAGCAGAATATATTGAATCGCTACAAGTAAGCGCTGCTGAAATGGTATCCCACGATTTTCATTAGCCAGGGCTGCTATCAGAGAAGCTTTGCCTAGCTTTCCACTTTAGAACTCTCAGGCGTTGAGGACATACGCGTCAATTTTCGGACATGCCGGGGGTGTGTTCCCGCCCCGTGTCTTTCGTGAGACTCCCCGTGTGCTTCTCGCCTGTTACACGCCTATTCTGAGGCGTTGCTCCAGCGTTGTTTGCAACATGCGAGGCTCTGACCTGGCTATTACCTGCGCGTCAGGAAGATTCGGGTGCCTTAACCTGTGCCTGAACTGATTCGCAATCGCTGTTACCTTCGCTGTTCTGACCGAGAAAACCCGAAATTTCGGTTTTGAAAAACGCGTCGAAAATCAAAGAATCAAACACATGGGAATCGCTGGTCGATTCGTAATTCACGTCACGTCACCGTCTGAGTGAATCCCCCCGGCAAGGGGCTGCTCCTCACATACAAAGGAAAAAGGGCACCGAGAGGTGCCCTTTAACGTGATATGAGAGTGCCTTCCTATTTTGCAGAATTCTCTACTTAGTTGTTTTCTTGCGTGATTTCGGCTCTGGTCCTCTGAGGTATTTTTCCCATTTTTCGCGGACTTTGCCGAATCTCGCCCAGTCTTCCGATTCGATGCTGTCCATGAATTCAAGCAGCTTTGAGGTTAATCTCTGCTTGTACCTCTTGGGTGAATCCTTGGAACAGGTGAGTGTATTTTGGCGTGAGCACCCCGGCTTGCTGCAACGCATCGCAGTGTCCGACTATTGCCGCAAACGCGGCATTGAGTTGGTACAGGGCGTGATAAATCTTCGACTTTTCGGTGACATTAAGAACAGCCATTGCGCCTCCTGCCCTGGTGCTTTGGTTGGCATCGCTGCGGCGGTGGTGTCGGAGCCTCTTCTTCTGGAGGTATAAGAAGCATCAAGACCCACCCCAGCAGAAACCAGAGCACATCTCTCCAAGAAACAGCTCTGAGCAACCTAATCAAGGCGTTCCCCTGTCCAACAAGAAATCCCCTCAGTTTTGTCGAGGTTTGCATTCCAGTGAACCTGTCGGATGTAACCGATAGGTCGGAGGAATCCTACAAGCGAGAATCAAAGGGTGTCAAGCGAAAACATCGCGGTTCGGTTTGGGCGGAGACTCCGTTATTTGAGGGAAAAGGCCGGACTAAGCCAAGGCGAAATGGCACACCAGTTCGGGATTGACCGAGGAAACATCTCGGAATGGGAAAACGCCAAAGTTTCTCCGAGTATGCCGATGCTGGAAACCTTGGCGGAGGGATTCAAGATCACGATTTCAGAACTGATGAAGGGCGTATAAAACTTAGCCCAAGGCTTTCTCCCAACGCCCCCAAGCAAAATTCAGCATGCCAGGAGGGGTGTCCTGCCGCCCCGGTTCGCTTGGGGCCGCCTAGGAAAAGAATTCTTCTTTTGACTCGGTTGTCTTGTCGCTGTTCCTCAGCGGGAAGCGTGGCGGGGCTCTGATCTGGGTATAGCACGTGCGAGCGCTGTGCCCCAAATTGTGCCCCTTTTGTGCCTCTACTGTGCCACACGACGTGATACAGCGAATGCAGGGCGCTTCGGGCAAGTTGCGGGAGATGCAGAAAAAATCAGATGATGAGAGGAGGGATTTGGTAGCGCTACCGGGAATCGAACCCGGGTTTTAAGATTGAGAATCTCACGTCCTAACCCCTAGACGATAGCGCCACTCTGTTGTTGCGGGGGCTTTTGCAGTATAGCAAAGCCCTAAGGTCTCAACGCAATCCCACGCCGTGTATCCCAGGTCGTGAATCCCAGCTCGCGCCTTCACAGTTGCAAACACCTTTGAAATTGTTCTCACCTCGGTTTGCGAGCCTGGTCAGCGGCCGCCAACCGTGCCTGAATCCGGATTTGATCGACAATCGAGTGACACAGAACGCTTAATACTTCCGACGAATCGCCAGAGATTCCGCCAATTTTTGTTCTACCCACCCACAAGCCGCCGCGGATTCTTTATAATCAAGTCATCGCGCTCTCGTTTTTAGTTAACATCACTTTCCGGAGCTGAGGGAGCAAGAGATTGCATGGCAACAAAATCTTCTAATAAACCGCGTAAGACCACGTCTTCCAAGCAGGGAGCAGCACAGCCGAAGTCGACCGTCACCTCCATTGGGCAGGGTTCCAATAGTAAGGAAACAAGCAAGAGTGGTTTCCAGGCAGTGGACCAGAAAACCACTGGAGACCACAGAATCAATGAAGCGATCCGCATCCGCGCTTATGAGCTTTTTGAGCAGCGTGGACGTCAGGAAGGCCTCCATGAGGACGACTGGGCACGGGCTGAAGCTGAAGTCCTGGCAAAATATCGAAGGGATAAGAGCGCATAGAACGCATGAAACAGGCCCTTCTGCTGGATGACAATATCGCTCAGCTCACGGTACGTGAGCTGGTGCTGCGCAAAGCCGAGATAGAAAGCCACGTGGCCACCAAAGGGCAAAGCGCCCTGGCGTTGCTGCGCAGTGATCTCGGACGGGCAAAAATCGGCGTGGTGATCACTGACCACCTTATGCCGGACATGGACGGAGTGGAATTTGTCCGCCAATTGCGGACTTTCAACCCGGAAGTCCCGGTTATCGTGATCAGCGGCCTGCCTGACGCCGACGCCGAATACGTCGGCCTGAACGTCATTTTTCGGGTCAAGCCCTGTGACCCCGAGGATTTGATAGCACTGGTCAAATCGACCCTGAATTGTAGGGCAACCGCCTGATTGCGTTATTGCAGTAGGCGTGAAACCATATTAAGCTCCACACAATGCCATTACTAGGAAGCTTTTGTCTTTTATTCGCGCTCGCGCTGGCCTGCTACTGTTTTGTAGTCGGGGTCATCGCGGCAGTCCGTAAAGATGCCGTTGGCTACCGCCTGGCGGAGACCGCGCGGCGCGCCGGGATGGCTTCTTTTGCCGCAGTTCTTGTCGCTGCAGGTGCGCTGGTGTATGCCGCGCTCACAGACGACTTTTCCGTCGCCTATATTCTCCATCACTCCAATCGCGCCCTCCCTGGACCATACAAGTTCGCAGTCTTATGGTCCGGACAGGAGGGTTCCATCCTCTTCTGGGCGCTACTGCTTTCGGCGTATGGCTTTGTGCTGCGGCTGCGCCACAAGGTCGACCAGCGGCTCGTCGCCATGGCCTCAATGGTTTTGGCGGGAATCCAGATCTTCTTCCTGATTCTGGTCAATTTTGTCGCCAATCCCTTTGGCATGATGGACCGCCTGGCAGCCGACGGCAACGGCTTGAATCCGTTATTGCAGTATCCGGAAATGGTGATTCATCCGCCGATGCTCTATCTCGGCTACGTCGGCGTCTCTGTCCCATTCGCTTTTGCCCTTGCCGCGTTGATCATGCGCTATCCCGGCGAAAAATGGATTCACATTACCCGCCGCTGGACCATGGTGGCATGGCTGTTCCTCACGTTTGGCATCTCACTGGGCGCACACTGGGCCTACGCCGTTCTTGGCTGGGGCGGCTATTGGGGCTGGGACCCGGTAGAAAACGCTTCCCTGCTCCCCTGGCTTTCCACCACGGCGTTCCTGCACTCCGTGATGATGCAGGAAAAACGCGGCATGATGAAAGTTTGGAACGTCTGGCTGATCTTCATCACCTTCATGCTCTCGATCCTGGGAACGCTGCTGACTCGAAGCGGCATCGTCAGCTCTGTCCACTCATTCGCTCAATCCAGTATTGGCAACTGGTTCACTGGATTTCTCGCCATCATCTTTGTGGTTTGCCTGGTCTTTTACGTCAAGAACCGCGACCACCTGCGCTCTGAAAATAAGCTGGAATCGCTGGTCTCACGCGAATCCAGCTTCATGTTTAACAACCTGCTTCTGCTGGGCGCGTGCTTTGCCGTGTTGTGCGGGACGCTGTTCCCCATCCTTTCTGAAGCGGTGCGCGACGTAAAAATGAACCTCGGCGCTCCCTTCTATAACAAAGTGATGGTCCCGATCGGCCTTACTCTGATCTTCCTCACCGGCGTTGGACCTCTTCTGGCATGGCGGAACACATCTGTCGGCAGCATCAAGCGCAACTTTGCCATCCCGGCGACAGCTGCCCTACTGCTTGAACTCGTCGTTGGCATTGTGCTTTTCAAAAATGGCGTCCGCTTCTGGACGGACATGGGCCAGATCTACGCGATGATGGCGTTTTGCCTGAGCACACTCGTGATCGCGACGGTAACTTCTGAGTTCATTCGTGGCGGGCTGGTCTGGAGAAACAAACTGCAGACAAGCCTGCTGGCGGGAATCTACCAGCTGACACGACGCAACATGCGCAGATATGGCGGCTATGTAGTGCATTTTGGCGTGGTTCTGGTTGTGATTGGCCTGGCTGGGGCGGCATTTAACCAGGACAAGGAACAGGAAATTGGAAAAGGAGACAAAGTTCAGATCGGCCCCTACACCGTTGTTGGTGAGGAATACACTGAGGATGACAATGCCAATTACCGTTCCCAAGCCGCGCTGCTTCAAGTCTATAAAGACGGTAAGTTCCTCACGCGCCTGAATCCTGAAGAAAGGTTCTTTAAAGCCAGCGGCGGGCAGCCGGTTCACATTGTGGCGAACCACTCCACGCTTCGCGAAGACCTTTACGTCGTCTATGAAGGCCTAAATACTGATACCGACCATCCCATTATCAAGATCATCATCAATCCGCTGGTAAATTGGATTTGGATCGGTGTTCTTGTGATCGTGTTTGGAACTGGCATGGCGCTGGTGCCCAATGCGGCGCCCGTCAGCGTGCCTGTCCGAAACGCCGTAACAGTGCCGAAGATGGAAGACCGGGGCATGCAGCCCGCGGGGGCAGGCAAGTGAAGAAAATCTTCCAATCGCTATTGCTTCCCTGCGCTCTGGTGCTCCTCATGGGAGCAGACAAGCAGGAAGCCCGCTACCAGAACCTGGGCGGCAAAATCATGTGCACGTGCAGCTGCTCGCAAATGCTGCTGAAGTGCAACCATGTGGGCTGTCCCATTTCTGGTCAAATGATTCGGGAGCTCAGGACGAACGTCAATAAGACCTCGAATGACGAAGACGTGCTGAACTGGTTCCGCACAAAGTGGGGCGTAACTGCGGTGGTCGAGCCTTCTACGCATGGCTTTGAATTACTGGCCTGGGTGCTTCCCGCTGCCGGTCTCGGCCTGGGATTACTGCTGGTTGTCCTGCTGATCCGGAACTGGCGGATGCGGGCCGCGCCGGTCGCCATGGCTGACATGAACCTTGCTCCCGACCTTGAAGTTCTGCGCGCTCGCGCCCGCCGGGAGACCGAACTATGAGTCCGGCAATTTTTGATTACATTATCAAGATGGTCTGCTGCGTCTTTGCCGCCGGCATCCTGATCTATGTGTTTTTTCCCAGCCGCGATACTGACACCGGCATTGTCAAAACCCGCGCCACCTATCTTTATGAGCGCAAGGAAGTGGTCTATGAGAACCTGCGCGACCTGAGTTTCGAATTCAAGTCGGGCAAGTTCACCCAGGCCGACTATGACGGCATGCGTCTGGGCCTGGAAGCCGAAGCAGCCCGCATCATGGCCGAAATTGAAATGCTGGAGTCTGCAAAAGCCTGAAGGAGTCCATTCCATTGAAGCAAGTCGCCATCACTCTAGTCCTCCTGCTTTGTTCGCTCGCTGCTGCGGCTGACACGCTTAAGGGCGTCATTCAGAACAGCACTACCAACAAGCCATCCGTTGGAGACGACGTCACACTCAAGAAAATCGGCAAAGGCATGGAGGACGTTGCCAAGACCAAGACCAACGCCAAAGGCGAATTCAGCTTTACCGTCCCCGCCACGCAGCAGCCTTACATCGTATGGGTCCAGCATCAGGGAGTCACTTACACCCAGGCCGGTTTGCCGGGAGGCGTGCCGATCGCGGTGAGGGTTTTTGATGCGGCCACGAACATAAAAGAAATCACCATTCTCGATCACGCCATGGCGGTCCAGACCTCTGAGGACGGCGCGACGCTCAATGGCGAAGAGTTTTACACGGTTGGTAATCAGTCCAATCCGCCGCGGACCCTCACCGGACAGCACACGCTTGAATTTTATCTTCCAGAAGGCGCTTCTATTACTGAGTCCAGTGTGCAGACAGGCAAGACCCAGTTGAAAACAGCGGTGGTTCCCACTGGAGAAAAGAATAAGTTCGCTTTCGTTTTCCCGATACGGCCGGGGCAAACACAATTTCACGTCCTTTATACGGTCCCGTATACCGGCAAGCTGGAAATCAATCCACAATCTGATCTGCCCACGGAAACGCTTATGGTGGCTGCGCCTGACACCATTAAATTTGCCGCCACCAACAGTGCCACCTTCCAGACCAAGACCAATCCGCAATTCAAAAACGTTAATTTTTTTATCGCGAAGAACCTTACTCCAAAGCAGCAAGTAACGTTTGAGATTTCCGGCAAAGGAGAGATGCCGCGCGAACCCGAACAAGCGGCGGCTCCGAGTGCCGGCGGACGGCGCGGAGAGCCCAGTGGCCCAGGCGGAGGTATGGGAGTGCCCAATGAAAGGCCCGATCCTTTACATTCCGGTCAATGGCTGTTCTTGGGAGTGCTATCGCTCTTTCTGGCTGCAGGAGGCGTTTTTGTTTACACCTCCAACCAGAACGTGGCAGCAGGGCCGGCAGTCCCGCAGGACCGTTCTACTTTACTGATGGAAGCCATGAAAGAAGAAGTTTTCCAGTTGGAGTCAGACCGGCTACAGGGCAAGATCAACCAGCAGGATTATCAGACGGCAAAGGCAGCGCTGGATAAGACATTGCAACGCGCTGTCCAACGCCAGCCAAAAACTACTTAGGTTGTAGCTACGATCAGATCGACGCCATAAGGAGCTGGAGAATGCGCCGGATGGCCCATTTCATTGTCTTGGATTTTCAATGGCCATAATCGTCAAATCATCTTCTTTGCACGGCGCCGGGGTTTACACCACCGCTCCGGTAAAAAAGGGCGCCCACATCCTTGAATACACCGGTCCCAGGCTTACATCCAAAGCCTGCGAAGGCATGTATGCGGATACCGAGGTAACGTATCTCTTTGCCATGGATGATGGCGACACGATTATTGACGGTTTCGGTATGGCTGCTTTCGTGAACCATACTTGTGATCCCAACTGCGAGACCGATCAGATTGACAATCGCATCTGGATCATGGCGCAACGCGATATCGAGGCCGGGGAAGAACTCACCTATGACTACAACCTTTTCGACGGAGATGTCGGCGAGAAAGCTCCCTGCTACTGTGGCCTGAAGAACTGCCGGCGAACCATGTTTTCTGAAGAAGAAGTCGCCCGCCAGAAAAAGGTACTACGCCAGCGCAAAAAGCGTAGAGAGGCTGCCCGTTTACGACGGGAGAAGGAGCGCAAAGCGACCTCGCTAGCGTAAGCCATGCTGTCCCTGATCATTCAAGCAGAAGAAACGCCGTCGCATTGGCGACGGCGTTTTTCTTGTCGGTATAGAAATTGTTTTCTGCTCATCTCTGCAGCGGCGACGCTGTCCCATTCCAGCTGAGTGGCTGGTCCACTCGGATGAGCATCCCTGCCTGCGCCGGGAGACTCACGTCTTTTCCATTGGTGGCCACAACGTAGCCTCCGCCCGCAAGTGCGCCGATTGCCAGCCCTTTGATAGGACCGCCAAAACTCCGCCCTGTCGCAATCGTCGCTCCAATGCCATTGGAATCTTTGCTGGTTCTAGTCGATTCAACCTGGCCTTCTGCTAGCGCCTTTCTGGAATTCTTGCCGCCGGCATCGTGCACTGAAACCAGGGTTGCCGTAAGCGGCAGCGTCTGGCCGCTGGGCAATACCACGTCGCGGAAACGCAGGCTGAGTTTGCCTTTCCCGCGAAGCGCGGCCAGCGTCTTCCCATCCTCAGATTCTGCCACCTCTCCTTCCACGCGTGCGCCGCTGGGGATGACTACCGCGCCATTATTGGCCCGGACAGAATCGCTGATGGTTGCGGTAAAGCGATCCCCCGGTTTGGAGGTCTTACTGGACAGAGGCGTATCCAGCGCTGCATGGATCTCAGTTCCTGCACCCACTTCATCCACGACCGCAGTATTTCCAGGGGACATGTTCG
>DATCAX010000677.1:0-3822 GCA_036512375.1 Candidatus Angelobacter sp.
TTGGGGACAAAGTCTTCACCGTCGCTCGCGTTATCGATGGAGTGCGACCACGTCCAGATAATCTGAGAGTTAAGACCGTGCAGGTTGCGTAGCTTCCAGGTGACTTGCAGGCTGTTGTAACGCGAGCTTGAGGTGGATTCAAACTGGTTGACGATGTTGAAGGCGGGAAATGGGAATGCGCCGGTAGCAGGATCATGCTGGTTGAGATCGCGGAAGCGGAACAGTTTGGTGCCGGCCGAACCAACGTAGCCAATCTGCAATGCCATGGCCTTGCCCAGAGCTTGTTCAACATTCACGTTGTAATTCTGAATGTAAGGCGTGCGGATGTTGGGATCGACGGTCCACGCGTCTAAGGTGGGCGCGAAGCCGGTAAAAATGGGGACGCCGGCTGCGATGGTGGAAGCAACGTTTCCAGCGGAATTAATGGCCGCCGCGCCGACGCCGTTGTAGGCTGGGCCGGGATTGAATGTGTTGAAGGGGAAATGGCCGATGAAGAAATCCTGCGAGAACGCGTCATAGTAAAGTCCCCAGCCGGCTCGGACCACGGTATTTCCGTTGCCATGGAGATCGTAGGCAGCGCTGAGACGCGGAGCAAAGTTGTTGAGGTCGCGCGGATACAGGCTTGACGGTCCACCAGCCTGGCCCACCAGTTGCAGCGATTGCGTGGCGGGATTGAACAGGCTGAAACGGTTGCCATCTTCATAAATCACGCCAAAATAATCCCAGCGCAGGCCGGCATTCACGGTGAGTTTGCGGCTTACGCGGAAGTTATCCTGCGCATAGAAACCCGAGTTGTTCTGGTGCGTGGTGCGCTGTGAGTTGCCGGCAAACTGGCTGCCGCCATTGCTGATGTTGCCGTCAAGAAAATCACTGAACGAAAGAAACTTAAGTCGCCCACGGTAGCCGAGATCATAAAACTGATTGACCGTGGTGCGGCGATATTCATAGCCAAACTTCAGATTATGCTTTCCGCTGTTGTAGCCAAGGTTGGTGAAGTATTGCCAGTTGGTATCAAAGCGATGACGCGGGATGGAATTGTTGCCACCGAGGCCGCTGGTGCCATCGCTAAAGCTGATCTGGGGCAGGCCGAAGTCTTGTGCGCTGGTGACGCCTGTATTCAAGCCAATGCTGGCGGGATTAAAGCTCTGGTCCTGGGGAAAGAAGCCTTCAGCAAAACGGTTCCATCCGCCGCGAATTTCCAGCAGCAATTTTGGCGAAAGGAGGTGCGTGTATGAAAGCGATAGCACCTGGACGCGTGTGGGCGTGGTGGTGTTAAAGCCGGGAACGGTGGTGCCGCCACCCAGTGCCAGCGGGAAGCTCTGGTCGCTGTCGCCATAGAAATAGCGCGCGGTCAAAAGATCAGAACCTTCGCCGTGGCCAAAGTGCTGATCGATTTTGAAAATCAGGCTGTCCACGCGATTCTTGAAAGGATCTGTGACCTGCAATCTAGCAGTGGTACCGCCATTGTCTCCGACGGCAGGCAGCGGCCGGCCCCAGGGATTCCTGGCCAGCAAATTCGCAATGACCGGATTGACAGGGCCGTGCGCCGTTACGGCTGCCTGACTCGGAATGTTGGCAACGCCCGGCAGTCCGCCGCTTTCGCGCCATCCTTCATACGCGACAAACCAGAAGGTTCGATCTTTGATGAGCGGACCGCCCAGCGATCCGCCGTACTGATTGTTGTGGAACGAGTCCTGCGGAACGGGCAAGCCGGTTATTGCATCAGTCTTGGCATTGAAGGCATTGCGGGCGTCAAACGCGTTGTTGCGGAAATATTCAAACACCGATCCGTGAATATGGTTGGTCCCGGACTTGGTGACGATATTGACCACTGCGCCGGAGTTGCGTCCATATTCCGGTTCCATGTTGGAGAGAACACCGATCTCTTCCAGTGCGTCGATGGGCAGCAGCGTGGCGGGCGTGCCGAACACTCCGGCTTCATTGATGGCGGGATCGTTGCGATAGCCGTCATTCATATCGGTGCCATCGAGGAGATAGTTGTTGGAGCGCCCGCGATTGCCGTTGATGCTGAAAGTGCCGAACGAACCGGGCGAGTCGCTGTCACCATTTGGGTCAGAGGCTGAGCCGGGCACCAGAGTGAGCAGCTTGGCGAAATCGCCGCCGTTGATCGGCAGATTGGCCAGCTGGTTGGCCTGAATCGTGCCGCCCAGAGTGTTGCCGGTGGTATCGATGATGGGAGCTTCAGCCGTGACAACAACTTCCTGCTTGACTTCGCCGGGAACCAGTTGAACGTCAGCCCGCGTGTTCACGGAAACTGCGACCGTGACGCCGTTCGTGACCTTGGTGCCAAATCCGCTCTTGCTGGCGGTAACGCTGTATGAGCCCAGTTGCAACTCGGTAAAGAGATAGTCACCCTGATCATTGGTGGTGACGGTGCGGACCAGACCGGTGTCCGCGCTTTTTACCGTAACATTTGCGCCGATCACGGCAGCTCCGCTTGAATCAGTAACGGTTCCCTGGATGCCACCTCGGAAAGTCTGCGCTGACAGGGTTGCGGAAAGGCACAGCAGAAGGACTACAGAGAAAAAGCCGGAAGAGAGAGTTCTCATCGCGTCAAACCTCACAAGTTGAGATTGGCTGGCGAGAGGAATTATACCGCCGCAGAGAGAGGAACCAACACCTTTGAAGCACAGAGGAACGGAGGAAGCGGAGGATGAAGGCTGCTGCCTGCGAATCAGGTGATTCTTATAATTCCCGCAAGCCGCCAGTAGAGCCTTTTTTTGCTCTACCGGCGGGCAGCGGAATTATGATCACGAGGTTCATTCATCCATAGATTCCCATGAGCACGCGGTCAAAGTCTTTCTTATTCTGCTCGTCGCTCTGGGGCGTAGTTGCTTTCTTTTGCTTTTTGCCTTCGCCGACACGGACGGCGCATCCATCTTGTTTTGCACTTGCGGAAGTGGTGGCTACATCGTTGTGTTTGGGCTCGTCGGTGACGGCAAAGGCTGAGATGGATGTTGCCAGAGTTGCCAGTGTGAGTAAGCGGATCAGAGTGCTTTTCATGAGAGTTTCTCCTCTTTTGATTTCAAATTTTATGAAGGCATCTTGCGATTGCCTTGCGGAGAACGCGACTGTCAGAAGCATCTCCGTCTTTCATCATGCAAAACCAGAAAGGTGCGGGTTTATTCCGGGCGCGGGCGGAGAATATTTTTTCGGCAAACGGGAATAAAATGTCAGGGGGCAATAAATGTAAAGATCCTAGTGAGGACCCCAGGATAAACAAATTGCCTGCGTTAGATCTTTCATTTCCGTCACAATCAGGAGTCTTTGCGGGCCAGAACCAAAATGCGAAAGGCGGGACACACCGCAGAGCGGGGCTGTCAGGAGTTGGCGGCCACATTATTTACTGGAACGACGATCACAAATCTTGCGTTGCGACTGTTGTATTCAATCGCGTGATAGCGGATGTTAACGAGGAACGTGTTTCCATCCTTCCGCTTGTGTGTCCAGTGGCCGGCATCGCCGTGTATTATTTTTTGAGCGACATACTTCCGGAACCGCTCGACTTCTTCAATGGGTCGCAATCCTGTTGCTGACATGCCTATCATTTCATCTCGAGAATAGCCGTACAGCCCAAGCGCTGCGGCGTTGGCATCGAGCACGCACAGCGTTTCCTCATCGAGTATCCAGAGGGGCATGGAACTGGACTCGAGCAACTGCCGGTAAAGTTTTGTGTCGTCCTTCAGCATAGGCATCTGTATTTAAAGAGCTGCTACTCTGGTTTAAAATATAACTTACGACGAAGAAAGTCCGGAACAAGGAATCGTCTGCAAACGGCCTATGGATCGCGCCGACCCGACT
>DATCAX010000678.1:0-2656 GCA_036512375.1 Candidatus Angelobacter sp.
TTCGCGCATTTACAACGACTGTTCTTGATTGGGCTTTGCTGCCCTTCGCCCTGGGCTTGGCGCTCACGCTCTATACGGTTGCCTCCGCGCTTGAATTGCCTTATGCGGCGGTCATGGGAGCGGCCGCTGGAACTTTTGCGATCGCTTTATGGTATGGATGGTCCCGGGCTGGCCGGAAGCTGGGCAGGAAACAAAAAGTGCGGAAGGAACTGGAACAGCAGGAACAGAAGGACCGCGACAAAGCCTGACCTTTCTGACCGTATCAAGAAAGTGCTGCTGGAGTGCCGCATGGCATTGCCCGGCGCGCAGGCTTTTCTCGGATTTCAGTTTGCCATTGTCTTCGCCCCGGGCTTCGAACGATTGCCACGGCCATGGCAACTCATTCATTTTGGCAGCCTGCTGGCCACCACGGTTTCAACTGTACTGCTCATTACGCCCGCGGCCTATCACCGCATCCATGAAGCAGGTGAGGATACGGAACACTTTCACCGAGTTGCAAGCAGATTGCTGCTCACGGCGCTGGTATTTCTGGGACCGGGCATGGCAGGTGATTTATTTTAGTGATCGCGAAAGTAACGCAATCGCCCCATGCCGCGGGCGCAAGCGCGGGACTTCTACTGACGGGATTTTATGTCTTGTGGTTTGGAGTCAGCGTGTGGCGAAGAAAGTAATGCCTCTTCGAGCCTGATCCACGTGAAGGGGGCTGTCATCTGGCGGCGAGCGTCTGAACCCGTGTCGCGAGTTCCTGCGGCACATCGGCAAGAACCTCAAGCCACGAATCGGCATCTTCAAGAATCTTGCCACTGGATATCGTGTAGAGTTCCAGCAGCTTGGCATCATGGCAGCACTCGCGGATCAGGCTGGCAATGCGGCGCTTGATTTTGGCGGAGGCGGTCTGGCCCACTACGGCAACTTCAAACTTATTCTGCTGGCACGCGGCGATCAAGCTGGCTTCGTCCAATGCCGATATCACCACGTGGCCGGCGCGCTCCAGTATGAGGTGCCTGGTTCTGACAACAGAGGGATCGACGCCAGTACACAGAACCAGCGCCATGCGGTAAGTCCTTTCCGAATGAATTTAGCAGGTAAAGCGGAGGAATCTTACCATGGGTTTCTTTATAAACCATAGGTAAAGTGTGCAGATTTAATGCTTTTTCCAAATAGGCACAGCTAATACTTTTTCTCCAGAGGATTTACAAATGGTCGGGGGACCAAAATGGAACTTGCGCTTGTGACGCTGCGACGCGGCCGGATGACGGAAGGTGGGAAGAATACCTCAGGGTTGGCTTGAGTATGGCTTGGTTTTAGAGTGATGTATTGGCCAGTAGCAGATTTGCGCCTTTAAAGACAGATTTCTTAGCGCCCCAGTGTTGGGTCGGTTTGAGAAACCTGCACAAACGGCTAAACCGCTACTCTTCGGAACCCTGATCAGCTGCGGCGGCGGCATTGGCTCTCTTGTTCGCTGGCTTGTAAAGAGACAAAACTACATCTGCCAGTTCCAGGTATCGGGAGTTGTGGGTATTTTGACCTTCTCCATACGACGAGGAGTGATTCCCGCCATTCAGATTGGATTTAGGGTTGATCCACATAGCGGGATTTTCAGATTTGGTGGACATTTTCCTGATTAGAACACGCGAGCGTCAGAGTTGCTGTTCGATACAGCACACACGCAAGACTGCCGACATCGCAGTTATCGCCGCTGGCGCAAGAGTAGCTCGCGTGAGCCGACGGGGAAAGACCACTGGCGAAGGAAGAGCACCGAACGAATGGCGATGATATCCTTGCACATTCCAAAATGTCCCTGGGAGGGATTCGCTAGCCGCCATGAGAAAACCATTGTTGTTAACCATAATATTCGCTGCGACTTTTGCCTTGATCACGCAAGCACAGCCACAGTCCAACGTAAGCCGGGTAGAAAGCGTGAGCACGTCAGCAGGCGATGGCGCAGGGGCCGCGACCGCGAAAGATCCGGCCTTTGATGGCACAATGTGGTGGAACTATGTGAAGATCCTGGCCGCAGACAACATGGAAGGCCGTGAAACCGGCAGCCCCGGCCTGCATAAGGCGCAGGAATATGTCGTTGAACAACTAAAACGCGCGGGGTTGGAGCCGGGTGGGTCCAAGTCGTACTACCAGCCGATCCGGTTTGAGTCGCGACAGATTGTGGAAAAGGAATCCAGCCTGGCACTGGTGCACAACGGGCAGGTGGAACCGCTAACGCTGGGTGACGATGCCATCTTCAGCACTCGTGTGGATCTTGCGCCTTCGGTGGACGCTCCGCTGGTGTTTGCCGGCTATGGGCTGACGATACCGGAACTCGGGCACAACGATCTTGCCGAGCTCAACCTGAGAGACAAGGTGGTGGTGATTTTTGCCGGAGCTCCGGAAGAAATTCCGGGCGCGCTGGCTTCCCACTACCAAACGGCTGGCGAGCGCTGGAAGGCGTTGCGCAAGGCCGGCGTCGTGGGCGTGATTACCATCCTTAACCCCGCGGCAATGGATATTCCGTGGTCGCGTATCTCTGCCAACCGTGCTCACCCCAGCATGGCCCTGAAGGGTGCGGAATTCGACGAAACCACCGGAGAGCAACTGGCGGTCACCTTCAATCCGGAAAAGGCCCAGAAGCTGTTTGAAGGCTCAGGTCACACGTTACAGG
>DATCAX010000679.1:0-9670 GCA_036512375.1 Candidatus Angelobacter sp.
TGGGCCAATCCGAACACGATCTGGGCCAGTCTGAATACAACCTGAGCCAGTCTGAGCGCAATCTTAGCCGGTCTGAATACAAGCTGAGCCAATCCGAAAATAGCCTGAGCCATTCCGAAATTGAACTGCACAAGTCCGAACGTCAGTTCGCTTCGATCATCCGCGGGGCACCCTACGGAATCTATCGGTCAGATGCTAAAGGCCGAATATTGATGGCCAATCCAGCCCTGACCAAAATGCTGGGTTATGAATCCGAGGCCGAGGTGCTCAAGCTGAATATGGAAAAGGATGTCTATGTTCAAGCCAGTGACCGGCGTGACATTCTTGGAAAACTGGACGGTGAAAACAAATTCTCCTGTGCTGAAGTCAAGTGGCGACACAAGAACGGCAAGATCATCACCGTGAAACTGGATGGATGGCGACTGGATACTGCGACTGGTGAGACCGCCGTTTACAAGGCCTTTGCCCAGGACGTCACCGAGCAAAAGCTGATGCAACAGCAATTTCATCAGGCACAGAAAATGGAAGCCATTGGACGGCTGGCCGGTGGCGTAGCGCACGACTTCAATAATCTGCTCATGATTATTCGCGGGTGCGCAGAGCTGCTGGATTATCACAAGGCCGATCCTCAGAAGATTCGCGGATATCTCAAGCAGATCAATGACGCTACCTCGATCGCCGCTTCGGTCGTCCAGCAATTGATGGCGTTCAGCCGCAAGCAGACGCCGGAAAAGAGCGCGCTCGACTTCAATGCGGTATTGCGTGACCTGCGCAACATGTTGCCGCGTTTGCTTGGCGAGGACATTCAAATCATTTTCAATCCGGGGCAAATGCTCGCACGCGTCTCCGCTGACCGCGCGCAATTTGAGCAGATTATTCTGAACCTGGCCGTAAATGCGCGTGATGCCATGCCTTCGGGCGGAAAACTTGTTTTTACTACCAGCAACGTTACCGTAGCCACGCCGCAGGTGGAGTCCGGCGGAGTGGAACTGCCACCGGGTAGCTACGTGCTGCTCTCCGTAACTGACAGCGGCACGGGGATGGACCAGGAATTGCAGTCGCATATTTTTGAACCGTTCTTTACCACCAAGGAACGCGGAAAAGGGACTGGCCTAGGCCTGCCCACGGTGTACGGAATCGTCAAGGAGAACCAGGGATTCATCGCCCTGGACAGTACGCCCGGTACAGGCACCACGTTCAAGATTTATTTCCCGGTAAATCTGGACGCGAAGGATGCGACCAAGCCGGTGCAGACCGAACCGGCGCCCCGCGGTACAGAAACGATCCTGCTGGTAGAAGATGAAGCTGCCCTGCGCGAAATAACATGTGAATACCTCCAGTCACGCGGGTACAAAGTGCTCTGTGCCAACGGCGGCCTGCAAGCTCTGGAATTCTGCCGCACCTATGGGTCGCCCATTGACATCCTTATGACCGATATCATCATGCCCGGACTCCAGGGTCCTGAACTGGTCAAGCTCGCATTGGACATGCGTCCGCAAATGCGGGTGATCTATGTTTCCGGTTATACCGATCGCGGACTGGAAATAGTAACCGCAGAGAATGCAATTCTTTTGCATAAGCCCTATAGCCTTGCAGACCTGGGTCATAGTATCCGGTCTACGGCAAACGCTGTGGCCAAGTCTGCCAGTCAATAAGAAATTCAATGCGGAATCGGGCGCTGTGCCTTAACGGCCTCACCTTTGGGCGCTAAATCAGACGATCCGCGCCGTTATTTTTCAAAGTAAATTACCTCTGAAACATCCGTCGCAGGATGGCTTGTCGAAGAATGTGGCCGTATCCCAAGGCGTACTCTTTCATTGAGCCCACTCACAATCCGGGCTTGTCGTCCAGAAAAGCCAATGCGGGGCATTGACAATAGCTGAGCCAGACCCGAAGATAATGCCCTCCGTTTTTTGTCCCGGGAATTGGGAAGCAATGAAGGCCCATAAAGGAGATTGAAAGTATGGCCACAAAGAAATCCAGCGGTCGCGCAATGACACTTCATTAATATTGCTATATGGTGCGCGGCGGGACTCATAATCAGCATCGAAAGTTCCTGCCGCCCATTGCTGCAACATATTGAGTTGAGTATCCGTGCGAGGCGTTCGAAGATCGGCTGGATGTCAGCTGTGAAAGAGGGCTGGGCAGGCGCGGGCAATTTCAGCCGCTTGTCATTGATGGCAGTGTCGCGCATGAGGTCCCACATGGTGCGCACCGATTTTTGCCGTGGACCATAGTTGGGCGGCGCTACCACCTCCCATGCCGGATCTACCTTGAGGATCTGACCCTGGAATTGGACCGTGGCTGTCACGGGCCCGTCAGAAATATCGTCATACCAGCCTTCGTTGTTGGCAAAAGTGACTGCGCGCGTGCCGTTGTAAGACCCCGACTTACCGCGCCGCCCAGCACAATGAGCCTGCCCTGCTTATCGGTGCGAAGCTCCCCCAGATAGACAGGTGTCCCCATGAACTTGCCGGTATCAAATAAATACGCTGGGCCGCCCTGGTCTTCACCCTGTTGGTGCGCGCTCCCGGATCAATGATCAGCATGGTACGATCAGCGGTCTCCACGTTGCTCAAAAAAAGAATGCGGTGAGTAATCTGCCTCCGGGATATCAAGGGCGATCTGGAACTGGTACCATGCCGCCTTTTTGTTGGCTAAGTGTACGGTCCAGGATATCTGGCTGTTGGAATGCGTGAGCTCCGCCACTGGGTCGCCCGCGGCATTGAATCCGTAAATACGAAACCGGGCTGCCTGGCGCTTCAGCGCTCCCTGTGGATCACGATAAAAACCAGGAAGATCGGGCGGCGGGCGCACAACTTCCGGGGCCAGAAAGTATTCGTCTAGGCTGTTGCCCACGCGGGCTACGCCAATGGAAGGATGAATGGCCGCACGCACAATCGTGTTGTTCTTGCCGGTGCTGTCCGGAACCGGCATACTGTTCCCGGCTTGTTGGCTCACAAGTCCCATAGAACCTCCTGTCGAATAAATTTTTACTTCAAGAGGCACATAATATAGCCCCGCTGCGGGAGGTCATTTCGCGCCCAAAATGCACCTATCAGCAGCGGGCGCCAACGCGGGCGCCAACGCGGGCGCGGTTGCCGATTGAGCCGACGACATCTTTTTCATCGATCTTGCCATCATGATTAAGATCACGGGCATCATTAAGAGCCGTAGGAGTGGTTCCGATAAATTGTCTTAAGATGCTCAAGTCTCCGGTAGTCACGATCCCACCATTATCAAGGTCGCCTAAAACCGGATTTGGAACCACGATGGGGACGGTGAGGGTCTTGCGGAATATTGCTCTTCGTGGTTGACTACTACTTTATAAATTGTCTTATCTTCTCTTTCTTCAGGCATTGAACTTCTCCTCAATAGATTTGTAATTGCATTTTTTATCGCCGTGAAACGTCTCTAAAACTAGAGCCGTAGAGGGCTGTCAGGACATCCTTTCGCAGAACACTTATGAATGCGCTCTGGGAATTATGAATAAAGAAATGATCTCCGGGAAACATATTTTGCTTGCAAGGCGCGGATGTCTGCTTTTGCCATTCGCGCAGGTGTTCAAGTGAAACAAATTCATCGTCCAGTCCACCGTACACCGTAATGGGGCAAGAAAGAGGCTCTTCGGCCTCATACACGTACGTGTCAACTACTTCGAAATCTGCTCTCAGCCGCGGTAAAAAGAAATCTCTTGCATCTGGAACATCGAGTAATTCCGGAGGTGTGCCGTTGAGTCTTCTGAGTTCAGCAATGAACTCATCATCGGGAAGATCAAAGGTCAAGCCTTTGCAGCGTGGCGCTGTGGGAGCGCGCACACCCGAGAGAAAGAGCTGCCGCGGTCCAATGGAGTGTCTGCGACGAAGCTCCCGAGCCAGTTCAAAGCTGATAAGCGCACCCATGCTATGGCCGTAGAGGACAAACGGGTCCGGCGATTCGGTGAATATCACATCTGCAATCTCCTCGACAAGGAATTTAAGCCGTGTAAACAGGCGCTCGCCAATTCGTTTGCCGTGTCCCGGAAGATGCACCAGACAGATATCCACTTCCGCAGGAAACTGCCGCCGCCAGCTGCGAAACACATTGGGGTTACCGCCTGCGTAAGGAAAACAAAACATCCGAAGCGGCTGGCCTTGAGCCTGAGAGAGATGTTCCACCCAAAGACGATACAAGCCAGAAGTAGATTTTTTAAGCATGGTGTCCATAATAAAAGATCAGCTTGGGACTCTCTAAAGCTGACTCGCATTGGTCCAATTGTTCTCACCACTTGATGTCAAAGACAACTCTGACAACTCTTATAATGCACTTTTTCTGCAGACCACGTTGACATCGCTGCCATCGCCCACATGAATTAGTTCTTAAGTTCCCGTGCTTGTGCCCGTAATTTTGCTACCGGTGACACTCGTCT
Source organism: Candidatus Angelobacter sp. (assembly GCA_036512375.1). GTDB lineage: Bacteria > Acidobacteriota > Terriglobia > Terriglobales > Acidobacteriaceae > Angelobacter. The sequence continues at coordinate 4,409 of DATCAX010000679.1, forward strand.
CGGTGCTACATACCGGCTCGACGCGCATCTTAGTTGATCCGATACGCGCATTGCGTAATGAATAGCGGCTCCGCCAGCAATGTCTGCGTGGCAGGAAGAGCTGCCGAATGCAATGGGATCAGGCAATGCGGCAACCTCTTTTGTGATTCTGTCAACAAACACAGCAGGAACGTGCTACAGGGTTTCCGCGCTTTTCAATTGCCCGCGCTTCCGCAAGAGAGTACGCAGCAGCACGCCTGCGGCGACTGGCACTACAACGCAAACGCCGAAGATGGCGGCTTCCAGCCAGCCCTGTGTCAGCCACAGCGACCGGCCCTTAAGAAAAGGCTCGATTTTCCAAAAGAACAGGATGCCCATGCCAGCCGCTGCCGCCGCCCACAAATAGATGGAGAACACCTGCAGCGGGTGGGGCCAGCGCTTTTCTAATATGGCATAGTAGTTTTTTGAAAACGGCATGGCGCTGTTCTTGGGATCTGGGATTACCCGAACGGAATGAAGAGGAACAACTGGAAAAAACCCCAGGCAAAAGAAATTCGTGGTGATGTAAGAACCGTCAGGGCGGAAATCGCGCTGACCGTAGTACTTTGTTCCAAAACCGTTGATGCTGCTCGGCATCGTTAAGCCTCCTTCAGAATGTCTGCACTGCTCTCAAAAACCTGCGCGATCAATTCATCTCTTTGTCATGCACCTCATGTATGCACGGTTTGAAATGCCTGGTTTGTCACGCCTGGATAATTCGCTTCCACGTAAGCCCGATAGAACGCGTAGGACTTCACCTTCAGCACTGGCGCCTGGGCTTTGCCCCTCCCTGCAATGGATTCAGAATCCAAATCCGCACCGCCGGTGTGTAATACGCAGTGTGGCGCATCGAGATCGAAGGCAAACTCTACCCGGATAATGCGTAATCTCTCAGTGCGCGCAGCCGGTGCGCCGCAAGCACAGCAAAGCGGAGGCATCTCTCTGCGGTCGCCCAGGGGCAGCGCGAGCAGCGGAGCTTTGTTCACAAAATTCGGTTCCAGTTCGTAAAACTCTCCTTCGAAAACTTTTCCATAGGAAAAACATTGCGGGCAGCGCTTCAGTCCCATCAGGCCACGCAATTGTTTGCCGCATACCGGGCAGTCTGTCACGTAAGATCCGGAGCCGACACCCACCATGGACAACAATCCACAAAACGCCAGCACTCCTGCAATCAGGTACTCCCCTGAAAAGCCCATGAATGCTGCCAAGCCGAGCAGGAGGAGCATGATGAGCGTCCACACAAGGGTCATCATCCAGGAACGCTGAATTGGCATTGGCCGGCTTGCAATCACCTGTGGTTTACTTTCTCAATGAAACTGAAATTGCTATCGCCGACGAAATGCATACTGCGATAATCCCCGTCTTTCGTGGACCAGTAACTGCATCGAGAGCGGCATCTTCAAGGACGGTTAAAACGCACTAGCCGCACCGATCCTGTTCCGACTATACTTTGCAAAATCGGACTTTTTTCAAAGAAGTGGGCGGTTGTTAATGACGTTGGTAATTAGGTCACTCTCTTATAAGGTGCTGGATTCTGTGACGGGCCCTAGCGGAATTCAACAGAGCCAGTTGGTTGCGCGGGCGTCACAAGTGTGATCGGGAGAGGGTTTATGAAGAATCGCACGCAAGCTGGGGGGCGGATGTATAACAGCCGAGCAGAATCGGCGCATTGTGAGATTATGGCCTCTCTAGTAGAGCACTCCCCTTACCCGGATGTGAAACCGTGATAGGTATATATTTGGAGCATGGCAGAGTTCCCCCTAGACCAGGTTCGCGACGCGTTTCCCGCTTTGCAAGATGGGTTCATTTTCTTTGATAATGCAGCCGGCGCCCAGGCGCCCAACACCGTACTGAACGCCGTAGCCAACCATCTTCTTCACCGGAATGTCCAAAGAGGCGGGCGATACAGACAGTCGCAGGAGGTAGACGAAGCAATCGCGCATGCCCGCGAGAGCGTCGCTCTACTCGTCAATGCCCGCCATCCCGACGAAATTTCGTTCGGCATGAATGCGACCTCTTTCATGCGGCTCATCAGCATCGCCATTGGTCAATCTTTGAAAGATCGTCGTGAAATCATTGTGACTGATCTTGACCACGAAGCTAACATTGCCGTTTGGCTGGCCCTTGAGCGTGAAGGCGCGAAGATTGTTTGGTGGCATTTTAGAGACGATGGCCGGCTTCATCCTGAAGATCTGGAAAAGCTGCTCTCCCCTCGAACCAGGATCGTGGCCTGCACGCTGGCCTCAAACGCAATCGGATCCATTCTCGATATTGCCGAGGTTTCCAAGCGCGCTCATGACGCCGGAGCAGAGGTGTTTGTAGATGCCGTGCACTATGGCCCACACGGACCAATCGACGTTCAGAGGTTTGACTGCGATTACCTTGTTTGCTCAGGTTATAAAATCTTTTCGCCCCACATGGGATTTCTTTGGGGCCGTATGGAAACACTCAACGCTTTGCCCACCTTCCGTGAAGATTTTGTGCCTGACACCACCCCGGCAAAGCTGGAGATTGGCACCTATATTTACGAAAATGTGGCCGGCATGGATGCCGCTGTACGCTACCTGGAAGATATTGGGCGGCGAATCAATCCAGCTACAACTTCCCGGCGTGCCGCGCTGGTAGAGTGTGCCGAGGCCATTCGGGGCTACGAGGCGCAACTCTCGCGCGCCATGCTTGGTGCACTGGCGAATGCGAACGCAACCGTCTATGGCGTTACCGCGAAGGATCAGATCTCGCACCGGACGCCGACATTGTGCTTTAATCTTCCTGGGATTTCGCCCGCTAAAGTCACGGAAGAGCTTGCGAAACAAAACATCGGTGTGTGCGATGGTCACATGTATTCGCCTCGGCTGATGAAACGATTGGGGCTTACCAAAGAAAGTGGCGCAGTCAGAGCTTCACTGGTGCACTACAACACGCTGAAAGAGGTGCACAGATTTGGAACCGCGCTGGCTGACATGCGGTCTGTTTAGAAACACAAGGTCATTGCTGGCGCCGGCGCGCCTCACTCAAGACGGCGCGCTGAAAAAGATGCTGCCCGGGCAGCAGAAGCACTCAAACGTTGCCAGCAACGCCATGAACCAAACACGTTCCAGCAAGTACGCTGAAATCGTGGCGCAAAGATGATCAGAGAATAAGGAAAGCTCATGCTGACTGACAAGCAAATCCAGGATGTCCGTTCCCGTTTCCGCATCTTCCAACGCAAAATCTATCTCAACAGCTGCTCTCAGGGCGCGCTATCAGATGCCGTGCAGTCCGGCATTGAGGACTACATTGCGAGCTGGCACGCGCAAGGCTCCCCCTGGGAAGTGTGGGTGGACCAGTACGAGGCGGCTCGCACTGCCTTTGCACAATTCATCAACGCCAGCCCGGACGAAGTTGCGATTGTGACCAGCGCTTCAGCGGGCATCAATAGCATTGCAAGCGCCCTGAATTTCCGGGAACGCAAGAAAGTGGTGATGGGTGAGTTCGAGTTTCCAACCATGGGTCATATCTGGCTCGCGCAACGCGCACGAGGCGCCGACGTGCAATTTGTGGCGGCGGAGGGCAACTGCATTCCGGCTGCGAATTACGAAAAGATGGTAGACCGCAATACGCTCATCGTGCCGCTCACGCATGTCTGTTTCAAGAATGGATTTCGTTCCCAGGTAAGCGCCATCACGCAAATCGCCCACCGCGCCGGCGCTCTTGTAATGCTCGATGACTACCAGGACTGCGGAACGCGCCCTGTTGATGTGAAAGCCATGGACCTGGACTTTTATGTAACCGGAACGCTCAAGTATCTGCTCGGCCCTCCCGGCATGGCTTTCATGTATGTGCGCAAGGAACTCATTTCATCGCTGGTTCCCACAATTACCGGATGGTTTGCGCAAAAAAATCCGTTCGCCTTCGACCCGCAAACTATCGATCTATCTCCCACCGCGCGAAGATTCGAGTCGGGCTCTCCTTCCGTGCCCAATGCGTATGCGGCGGTTCCCGGGTTCCAACTGCTGCGGGAGATCGGCATGGAGAATGTTGCAGGCCATATCAAAAAACTTACACAATCGCTGCTGACCTGCGCACTCGATTTAGGTATTCGCACCAAAACACCCGCTCATAGCGCCGGCCCTCTGGTGGTCCTGCAATCCAAAGATTCAGATTTACTGGTAAAGATGCTCGCTGAAAGCGATATCGTCGCCTCGAACCGTCACGACGGTTTGCGGATAGCCTTCCACGTATACAACACCATGGACGACGTCAAGGCAGTCGTAGATGTTCTCAAGAAAAATATTGATCTTCTAGTCCTTGAACCCGCCAGTGTTGGCAGCCATGACTGATGAAGAACGCTCAGCAGTCGGGGCCGCGTTGGTTGAGCAGATTCCGGCGCCGGAAGTGGAAGGTCTTCACCGCCGCCTGAGCCAAAGGCAGCTCACCATGATGGCCATTGGCGGCGCCATCGGTGTCGGATTGTTTTTGGGAAGCAGTGTAACCATTCGCCTGGCCGGACCCGCCGTCATCCTTTCCTATCTTCTGGGAGCAGGCGTTGCTCTGATCATGTCTTATGCCCTAACGGAAATGGCAGTCGTCCATCCTGTTGCCGGCGCATTCGGAGTTTACGCGGAGAAGTACCTCAATCCCTGGGCCGGCTTTTCGGTGCGAGCCACTTACGGAGTTGCGCAGATCATCGCGATCGGCGCTGAAGTTACAGCCGCCGGTATCTATATTTCCTTTTGGCTGCCGAATGTTCCGCAATGGATTTGGGTGGTATTGGTTTCAGCCGCTCTGGTGGCGCTCAATTCCATGCAGGTCAACCGCCTGGGGGAGTTTGAATATTGGTTCGCGATGATCAAAGTGGCCGCCATCGTCGCCTTCATTATTGTTGGGCTGGCTTTGATCTTTGGCGTAGGTTCGCGGCACGCCATTGGCCTGGCCAATTTAACGCAGCACGGAGGCTTTTTGCCGGCGGGGTGGAAAGGAGTATGGCTTTCTCTCACCATCACGGTCACCAGTTATATGGGCGTGGAAATCATCGCTGTCACCGCGGGAGAAGCCCAGCATCCGGAAGTGACCATCCCGCGCGCGATGCGGAACATTGTTTATCGGCTCATTGGGTTTTACGTGCTGGCGATTGCGATTATGGTCACAATGGTTCCGTGGAACCAGACCGGCGGTTCGTCCGCGCTTTCCGGTAGTCCGTTTGTGTCCGCGTTCGCCGCGGCGCATATACCCTTTGCCGCCGCGATCATGAACTTCGTCGTGCTC
>DATCAX010000680.1:0-5292 GCA_036512375.1 Candidatus Angelobacter sp.
GACGAAAAAAAGATGGCAGATTTGCTGGAGTCAGGCCTTAGCGAAGAGGGCCACTCTGTGTTAGTGGCCAATACTGCTGCTGATGGGCTGGCTTTGGCTCTGGAGGAATCGTTCGACGTTATGGTATTGGATTTGATGCTACCGGGATTTGACGGCTTTGAAGTAACACGTCGGTTGCGAAAAGCCGGCCAGAATACGCCTGTGTTGATGCTCACGGCACGCAACAGCGTTGGTGATATTGTGCAAGGGTTGTCCTCCGGTGCTGATGACTATCTGAAGAAACCTTTCTCATTCGAAGAACTACTGGCGAGGCTGCTTGCGTTATCTCGAAGAGGACCTGTCGTTCAGCAGGTTGAGCTGCGTGTAGACGACCTGAGTCTTGACACCAGCACTCACCAGGTCACTCGCAACCGCGAGCAGATTGCGCTGACGAAGAAGGAATACATGTTGTTGGAATTCCTGATGCGGAACACCGGGCATGTCCTTTCCCGGGACACAATCATCCAGGCCGTTTGGGGTTATGACGGAACAACTGAAAACAACACGCTGGAAGCCTTCGTTAAGCTTCTCAGAAAGAAAATTGATGACGGACACTCCCATAAACTGATCCAGACAGTCCGTGGATTCGGCTACAGGATCGGTAAGCCATAATGAATCTTTCAATTCGAATGCGGTTGAGTGCGTGGTACTTCCTGGTTCTGTGCTTCAGCCTCGCCATCCTGGGGTGCGTCATTTTTTTAGGCGCTCAGAAAAACGTTTCCAGGATCATTGACGGTGATCTTCGCGCCCGCTTGAGAGCCACCCACACCTTCATGGAACAACAGATCCCAAAAGAGTCGGGTAAGGACCTTCAGGATGAATTTCAGGAGTACTCAGCGAGCCAGCCCGGAGGCGAACTGCTGCAAATCAGTGACGCATCTGGCAATTGGATTTTTCAATCGCCCTCGATTCAAAGTTACAGCATCCCTCCGGGTCTTACGGGCCATCCCAGAGGAGATGCATCCGGCGAAACGCTTCAGACTCTGGGTTTCCTCCGCATTATTTCTGGAGTGATCAAGCTCAACGGCAGCGTGTATCGCGTCCAGATTGGAACGGACGTGAGTAAGTTCCACTTGTTTTTGCAACAGCTGAAGTGGCTTCTTTTGATTTCAACTCCAGTCGCGATTGGCCTGGCTTTGGCCGGCGGATATTGGCTGAGCGGTCGCGCCCTGAAGCCGGTGAGGCAAATTACTGAACGGGCGAGATCGATCAGCGCCGAGGAACTCTCGCTGCGGCTGGATGTGCCGCAAGCGGCCGATGAGATGCGGTCCCTGGCTGAAACCTTGAACGAAATGCTTGGGCGAATTGAAAGCAGCTTCAAGAAAATTACGCAGTTTACCGCCGATGCATCGCACGAGTTGAGAACGCCAGTAGCCATCATCCGAACAACTGCGGAAGTCGCTTTGCGTCATCAGCGGGATGAGAAAGAGTACAGGCAATCACTATCCGATATCCTGGAGGAGGCTAAACGTACCAGTTCTTTGCTGGATGACCTTCTGGCTCTTGCCAGATCGGACTCGCCAGGCTGGCAGTTCGCGATGGAGCGCGCCAATATCTCCGAGATCATTGAGATAGCACACTCGAAGGCACAGCACTTGGCGGCAGAAAGAAGAGTTTCTCTTTCGTTGCAGACTGACGCTCGGGATGTATTCATTGATGGAGACCTCGACGCCCTGGCCCGCATGTTCCTGGTGCTCTTCGATAACGCGGTGAAGTACACACCAACAGGAGGCCAGGTCAGCGCTCTGTTCAGTGTCCGCCAGGGTACACCGGTTTTTGAGATTCGTGATTCAGGGATTGGCATTCCTGAGAATGCTCTGCCGCACATCTTTGAGAGGTTCTTCCAGGCCGACGCATCCCATACCCGGAATGGCGGCGGGTTTGGTCTGGGCTTAGCTATTGCAAAAGCGACCGCGAACGCTCATCAAGCAGAAATTCAGGTAGAAAGCCGGGACGGCCTAGGTTCAGTCTTCAGGATCTGCTTCCCTTGTGCGTCACAGGCTGCAACAAAGACGTTGTCCAAATAAACGCGCGGGTTTTCAGGGTATTTTCAGCAATGTCGCTTAACCTGATGGAGTTAGTCAGAATGCAAGTTGCGACACCTTGCGCGGGATGCCCAACAATCCGGTAGCTTGTACACGCTGTGGCAACCTCACCGGTTCGCCAGCGGATCAGCTCTGCCACGGGTGCCGTATCAAGACCCGTCCCAATCCCAATAAAAGATTTTGCTGGAACTCTGAACTCGACCGGCAGCTGCGCACTGCATATCAGGAAGCGTCCGGCCGGTGCGACTTGACGCAGCGCCTGAGTGCATTTCAAAAGCGTACTGGATTCACCAGAGTTGTGGTGCTGGCAAGGGCCACGCAGCTTGGGCTAAGTTCAGTATTGAAGCGCTGGACGGCAGAAGAACTTGAAATGCTGGGCGAATTGGCCGGAACGTTGAGCAAATCGGCAATCGCTCGCAAACTCGGCCGCTCCTATTGGTCAGTGAAAGCGCAGTGTTCGAGACTATCCATTCAATCACGCCTCACGAGCGGATATAGTCGTGCCGACGTAGAGTACCTCCTGGGCGTTGGAGCAAGGAGCGTCAGAAAATGGATCAAACTGGGATGGCTTAGAGTTCAGGATGACCGTATCACAGAGACAAGTATGGTTAGATTTCTGCGTGAGTATCCTGAGGAATACCGGTTGAACAGAGTGGACGAGACATGGTTTAAGGGGCTGCTCTTTCCATCCTTCGGGCGCAACTACATTCCAGGATTGACGAATACCAGAAGCAAGCAGCCGACATCTGACATGGCAGCCTGATTGAGCTGCGGTTTTGCCTGCATGATATGAGATTTTAAGAATTTGAAAGGAGCTGAAATGCGCACAGAGAATTTTGAGGATGGTCTTATCGCGCCTTGCGGGAAAGTATCGAGGCAGCGTCGATTTTCCATGGTTTCGTGGATCGCAGCAGGAATTTGCCTAATGCTAGTGGCGGCTATTGGTCTGGCTGAAACGACTAAAGGGAGTTACCACCTGCTGAAGAAATACACTCTGGGCGCCGCTGAGGGAAGTACCCGGGAGTATTTTGACTACATCACTGTGGATTCTTCTGCTCGCCGTGTTTATTTGTCGCACGGCACGGAAATAAAGGTAATCAACGCGGATTCAGGCGCCCTTATAGGGAACATCACTGGCCTGAAGCAGGACCATGGCGTTGCGCTGGCGCCCGAGTTTGGCCGCGGATTCATCAGCGATGGCGGCGCCGGCAAGGCAGTCGTATTCGACTTGAAAACGCTGAAACTGATTGGTGAGGCGAAAGCCGACAAAGACGCCGACAGCGTGGTTTACGACCCGTCGTCGAAACGTGTTTTTGTGATGAATGGAGATCCAAACAGCTCCACGGTGATTGATGCGAAGGACGGAGCGACTGCGGGCACGATCGCACTCGGTGGAGCACCTGAGTTTGCCGTCGCCGACGGCAAGGGCACGGTTTACGTGAATCTAGAAGACAAGAACGAGGTGGTCGCCATAGATTCGCATAAGCTTACGATAAAATCCCGCTGGCCGGTGGCGCCTGCGGGAGGGCCGACGGCCCTGGCGCTCGATCAAGCGCACCGGAGGCTCTTTAGTGCGGGCCGCAACCCCCAAATGCTGGTGGTGATGGATGCCGACAATGGCCATGTCATCCAATCATTCCCTATCTCCGGAGGTGTAGATGCCGCCGCCTATGAGCCTGCAACGGGACTCGTGTTTGCTTCCACTCGTGAAGGGATGATCCACATCTTCCATGAAGACTCGCCCGACAAGTTCACCGAGGTCGAAACCGTCAAGACAGAGTTCGGCGCGAAAACCATGGGACTCGACAGCAAGACGCACCATCTCTTCGTGGACACGGCGGATTTTGGGCCGCCTTCAACCCCGACCGCAGATCGGCCGCGCCCGCAGCGGACAGCGATCCCAGGCACATTCCGCGTGTTGGTATATGGTCGGTGACCAACTCTGCGTCTTGATGCCGCAGAGGGTTGTTGTTGGATACTTTGCAATCGATTTTTCGCCAAAGTACTGGGAAGAATGGAAAATGACACTGAACAAAGAGGCTTTTCTCCAAGGCTTTCGAATCCAGATTGTTTTACACTAATGGTTCGGAGAAACCATGATTCATACTGGACGTCATTTTCTACAAATTCCCGGGCCCACCAATGTTCCTGACCGCGTTCTGCGCGCAATGGACCGCCCGGTCATTGACCATCGCGGACTGGAGTTTGCCCAGCTGGGTGCGGAGGTCCTGGATGGCGTAAAGTCGATCTTCAAGACCAAAGGCCCTGTCGTGATCTATCCCGCTTCCGGATCGGGCGCGTGGGAAGCGGCTATTGTGAATACGCTTTCACCGGGCGACCGCGTTCTGATGTTTGAGACCGGCCACTTTTCTAACTTATGGCGCGACATTGCCGTACGGCATGGCCTGGTGGTGGATTATGTGCGGGGAAACTGGCGGCGCGGCGCACAGCCGGCGGACGCCGAAGAGCGGCTGGCAGAAGACAAGCAGCACACCATCAAAGCCGTAATGGTGGTACACAATGAGACTTCTACAGGGGTCGCAAGCCGCATTGCGGAGATCCGCAAAGCCATGGACCGGGCGCAGCATCCGGCTCTGCTGATGGTGGATACGATTTCCTCGCTGGCGTCGATGGATTACAAGCACGACGAGTGGGGCGTTGACGTAACGGTGGGCGGGTCGCAAAAAGGACTGATGCTTCCGCCCGGGCTGAGCTTCAACGCGATTTCAGATAAGGCACTGGCGGCCAATAAGTCGGCCAAAATGGGACGTTACTATTGGGATTGGCAGGAGATGCTCAAGCCGAATCGGTCAGGCTTCTTCCCATATACGCCGGCCACGAATCTTTTGTGGGGACTGCGTGAAGCGCTGATCATGCTGCATGAAGAAGGATTGGACAATGTTTTTCGACGGCATGACCGCCACGCCGAGGCCACACGCGCAGCGGTGGAAGCGTGGGGGTTGGAGGTCTGGTGCGAAGAACCGAAAGAGTATTCCAGTTCGCTTACGGCGGTTGCCATGCCGGTGGGCCATGATGCCGACAAGCTGCGGGAAATTATCCTTGAAGCGTTTGATATGTCGTTGGGTACCGGGCTGGCGAAACTGGGAGGCAAGGTGTTTCGCATCGGACATCTGGGACACTTCAATGATCTCACGCTGGCCGGCACACTGAGCGGCGTGGAAATGGGCTTAAAGCTGGCGAACGTCCC
>DATCAX010000681.1:0-3955 GCA_036512375.1 Candidatus Angelobacter sp.
CGGTCATCGCGCAGGCTGACGTGGGTTTCGTGGTCGGTACCGGCTACGGCCGCTACAACATTTCCTTCGGTCATACCCAGATGACGGAGATCAGCTGCCACGCCCGCGGAGCCCACTTCCTCTGCCCTGGCACGCGAACGGTCATCGACATGGGCGGCCAGGACGCAAAGGCCATTGCGGTGGGCCCTTCCGGCGAAGTGCTGGATTTCGTAATGAATGACAAATGCGCTGCCGGCACGGGACGCTTTCTTGCCAACGCCGCCGAAGTGATGGGCCTGGGACTCGATGATATTGGTCCGCTGTCACTGCGGGCGACTCGTCCCGTGAAAATTGCAACGGTGTGCACCGTCTTTGTGGAGTCCGACATTCTCTCTTACCTCTCTCAGGGCAAGCGTCCAGAGGACATCATGGAGGGCGTACACCTGGCGATTGCCAAGCGGACGATGTCACTGGCGCGTCGCGTGAACATTGAACCGCTTGTCACCATGACCGGCGGCGTGGCCCGCAATGTTGGTATGGTGCGAGCACTGGAAACCGTACTGGGACAAAAAATCATTGTCACTCCGGACGCCCAGTTCATGGGAGCGGTGGGCGCTGCGCTGTTCTCATTGGAGAAATTGGGCGAAAGTTTCGAATCCAGTGTTTGGAGGGACCATGCCGTTAGTAGCGGGGATTGACTGCGGATCGGGATTCACTAAAGCGCTGGTGGCTGCTCAGGACTCACCGGGAAGCGAGCTTCGCATCATGGGCCGAGGGCGCGCGCGCAGCGGAATCAATGTTGACCAGGCGGCCAGCGAAGCACTGGAGCAGGCCCTGGCAGGCACTGCAAAATCGGACCTGAACTACATTGCCGCTACCGGCTTTGGACGCTACAACCTGAGCTTTCGTGACATCGCGATCACTGAGATCACTACGGCCGCACGAGGCGCCTACTTTCTCTTTCCCCACCCCGGTGCTGTGCTCGATATAGGCAGCCAGACCACTCGGGCCATCGCGGTCAAGGAAAACGGTCGCGTGAACACTTTCAAGAGCAATGACAAGTGCGCCGCGGGCTCAGGGATGTTCATTGCCCGGGCGGCGAAGTATCTGGAGGTCCCGCTAGAGCAGGTGGGCGAACTCTCTCTGCATGCCGCCCATTCGCACCCCATCAGCAGCGTATGCGCGGTGTTGGCGGAAAGCGAGATCATCAACCACGTCAGCAGCGGGGTGAGCGTGGAAGACATATTGCGCGGCATCCATGACTCGCTGGCGGACCGCGCGGGCGCACTGCTGAAGCGCGTCGGCCTGAACGGCGAACTCACCTTTATCGGAGGCGTTGCGCATCAGCAAGGAATGGTGCGGGCCCTGAAGCAGCGGCTCAACGTGAAGGTGAATGTGGCCGAGGATTGTGAATACGTTTGCGCGCTGGGCGCGGCGCTGCTTGGTCTGCGCCGCCTGGCCAGCAGGAACTGAGGACATTTATGGCAATCCAAGGAGCGTACGGATATCAGCTTTCGACCGTCGGAAAACCGCTGGACCTGGCGGAGCTGCCGAAGCTTGAGCCGGGAGAGAACGAAGTCATCGTCAAGGTGGCGGGATGCGGAGTTTGCCACACCGATGTAGGCTTTGCCTCTGAAGGTGTTCCTACGCGGCACGCCCTTCCCTTGGTGCTGGGGCATGAAATTGCCGGCCATGTGGTTGCCGCGGGCGCGAAAGCGTATTTGTGGATAGGACAGGCCGTAATTGTTCCAGCGGTGATCGCCTGCGGAGAGTGCCCCGCATGCCGGGCGGGCCGGCCGACTACTTGCCGACGCCAGTTCATGCCCGGCAATGACGGTGATGGAGGCTTTGCCACGCACGTACGTGTACCCGCGCGCGGGCTCTGCCGCGTTCCGGCCAAGCTGCCCGCGGGTGTCTCTCTTGAAGCACTGTCAGTCGTGGCCGACGCCGTAACCACTCCTTACGAAGCGATTCGCCGTTCCGGACTGAAACAAGGCGAGGTGGCGGTGATTGTGGGTGCGGGCGGAATTGGGGGCTTCGCGGTGCAGATTGCGGCAGCGCTGGGGGCCAAGACGGTCGCGATTGACATCGATACGGAACGCCTGGAACTTGCCCAGCAATATGGAGCGTCCCTGGTATTGAATGCTGACCGCATGGACGAAAAACAGCTCAAGAGCTGCGTGCGTAACTTCGTCAGCGAGCAGGCCTCCTCTGGCTCGACGCTGAAAATTTTTGAGATGAGCGGCACCGCGGCCGGACAAGTCACAGCGTTTAGTCTGCTCGATTATGGCGCTCACGTGGCCATCGTCGGCTTCACACCAAAGAAAGTTGAGGTGCGGCTCTCAAACCTGATGGCCTTTGACGCTACAGCGCGCGGCAACTGGGGCTGTCCTGCGGAGCATTATCCCGCCGCGCTCGACCTGGTACTGAGCGGCAAGATTTCACTTGAGCCGTTCATCGAACGGCATTCATTAACCGAGACCCCGGAAGTTCTTGCGGGGGTCGCCCGGCACGCGTTCCGCCGTCGCGTGGTGCTGGTGCCCAATGGTACAGCCTAGGAGGCAGTCATGAAAGATCACAATCTGGTTGAGAATTTTATTCCTCGCGAAATCCTGGTGGAACAACGGCCGGTGCGCGACCGCGAGGGCAGGGCCGTTCCGGGGCTGCACAACGTGTGGATCACGCTGAACAATCCAGCCGAGCTGAACAGCTACACCACGTCTACGGCGAAAGAGGTCATCCTGGCGCTGCGCGAAGCCAGCAACGATCGCGCCGCGGTGGCTGTGGTGCTGACCGGCGCGGGAACGCGCGCTTTCTGCAGCGGCGGCAACACGCGTGAATATGCCGAGGTCTATGCCGGAGCGCCGGCCGAGTATCGCCAGTACATGCGCCTGTTCAATGACATGGTGACTGCCGTCCTGCATTGCGACAAGCCGGTGATCTGCCGCGTGAACGGCATGCGCGTGGGCGGAGGACAGGAAATCGGCATGGCTTGCGACTTCTCTATCGCCAGCGACCTGGCAATCTTCAGCCAGGCCGGCCCCAAGCACGGCTCCGTGCCGGATGGTGGCAGCACGGACTTCCTTCCCCTGTATGTGGGAATCGAGCGGGCCATGGCCAGCGCGACCCTCTGCGAACCCTGGAGCGCACACCGCTTTTATTCGCTGGGCGGTCTCACGCAGATCGTTCCCGCGCTCAAAGCAAATGGTACATGGGCGCCCAACCCGCTGGTTGTCACCGACCGCTACCTGGATGAATTTGGACGCGTGGTGCTGGGTGAGTGGAAAACAGGCAAGGAGAAAGACCTCGCCAAAAAAGTGATGGCGGAGGCGACCGTTGATCTGCAGCTCCTGGATGAAGAGGTGGAGAGCATGTGCACCAAGCTGCTCTACACCATGCCGGATTGCCTGACCGAAACTATCGAAAGCCTGCGCAAGCACAAACTGGAACACTGGGACCGCAACCGTGAAACCAGTCGAGCATGGCTGGCGCTGAATATGATGACCGAGGCCAACGCCGGCTTCCGCGCGTTTCACTTCGGCACCAAAGAGCACCGTGAGGTGGACTTTGTGCTGCTGCGACAGCGCCTGGGAGAAGGCGCGCGCTGGGGAGAAGATCTGATTGAAGAAATCGCGCCATGGGCTTCCAAAACAGAGACAGCCACACCGGAGATGGCAAAGGTGTGATCATGGAAAATAGTATCCAGCTTGAACTTACGCACTGCGGCCAGGTCGCCCGTATCACACTGGCTGCGCCCAAGGCCAACATCCTAGACAAAGCTATGATGCTCGGACTTTACGGAACCTTGCAGGAATTGACCGCATACAGGAATCTGAAAGCAATCGTGCTCGCGGGTGCTGGCCCACACTTCAGCTTCGGAGCCAGCATCGAAGAACATCTACCGAATCAAATCAGCGATACGCTGGCTCATCTGCGGAAGCTCTTACTGAAAATGGCGTTGGCGCCGGCGCCGCTG
>DATCAX010000682.1:0-2488 GCA_036512375.1 Candidatus Angelobacter sp.
TCAGCTTGTCCATATTGGCCTGTGCCTCCTTGCAATGCGGGCACTGGAAATCCGCGAACTCAACCAGTTCCAAATCCTTGGCTGCCGCACCGCGGTAAGGGCCGTTCGCCTTCTGCTGCATCTGTGCACGATATTCCGCAAACGGTGTTGCCCCAAAGGCAACAATCTGGTCGCCAGTGATAATGTGTTTGCCGTCGGCAAGGGCAAAGAACTCAAGCGCCGAGGGCTTTTCCTTGCCGCTCTTGTCTCCGACAAAAACAATCACCTTGCTGATCCCATCTACCGGGGTCTTCAGGATTGCCTGCACCTGCCATATGCGGTTTTCCTCGTAGCCCCAACTGGCATCGAGGAACGCGTTGATGGTCTCCTTGGTGGGCAGCGAAGCGGTAAAGTATTGCGGGTCTGGCTTCGGAAACGCGGGCGCGGCTGCTGGAGCCGGAGCGGCGGGCGTTTGTGCCGGCGCAGCCGGAACCTGGGTCTGCGCAGAAGCCTTCATCAGGAACATGGACAGTGCGACCAGCGAGACGGCGCTGGCAAATCGGACGGACGGACGAATCAAGCTATTTCTCCTTATTTCGCGGGAATCTTCCCAGATACTAGCTTATACCGCCACTTTCACTCTTGCTTATACCTGGACCTTGACGGCAATGGGGAACCTGCGCCCCATTCCAAACGATTTACGCGTAACCTTCAGCACCGGGGCGGCCTGTTGGCGTTTGTACTCCGACCGCTCCACGAGCCGTACCACCTGTTGGACGAGCACAAGTGGAAATCCGTTTTCTTCGGAAATCCGCTCAGGCGTCTCGTAGCGCTCCACGTAAGCTTCCAAAATCGGGTCCAGCACCTCGTAAGGAGGCAGCGAGTCGGTGTCTTTCTGGTCTGGGCGCAACTCCGCGGAGGGCGGCTTTTCCAGGATCTGCAACGGAATCACTTCCCCGGCCCGGTTAAGCCAGTGGCACACCGCATACACCCGCGTCTTCACCAGGTCCCCTATCACCGCCAGCGCGCCCACCATATCCCCGTAAAGCGTGCAGTATCCTACTGCCATCTCCGATTTGTTGCCGGTGGTGAGCACCAGCGCCGAGAACTTGTTTGAGAGCGCCATCAGTAGCGCTCCGCGAATCCGCGACTGAATGTTTTCCTCCGTTGTATCCGGCTTCGTTCCAGCAAACTGCGGCTCCAGCGCGCGCGTAAACTCGCTGAAAAGGCCGCTGATTCCAATCACTTCAAACCGAATGCCCAAATTGGCCGCTAGCTGCCGGCTGTCGTCGATCGACCCCGCCGACGAATAGGGGCTGGGCATGCCCACGCAAATCACGTTCTCCGCGCCCAGTGCGTCTTTGGCAATGGCTGCAACCAGCGCGGAGTCGATGCCGCCACTGAGCCCCACCAGGGCCTTCCTGAAGCCGCATTTGCGCACGTAATCGCGCGTGCCCAATACCAGGGCTCGATAGGCCGCCTCAGTATCGTCTTCCTCAGGGACAGGTATAGGCGGCGCATCGAACGGATCGAGCACCACCATGTCCTCCTCGAACGAGGCCGCCTGCGCAATCAATTCTCCCCTCGCATTCAGGGCCAGCGAAGAGCCGTCGAAGATGAGGCTGTCGTTGCCGCCCACCTGGTTCGACATCAGCACCGGAATGCCGTCCCGCCGCGCAATCGCCGCCAGCATCTCGCGCCGGATAGCGCGCTTCGAATGCCAAAACGGCGACGAAGAAAGATTGATGTGCACAGCAGGATTCTGGCGCATCAGTTCTTCCACCGGATCCACCGTGTAAAGCCTGCGCGGCCAGAAGTTCTTGTCGTTCCACGCGTCTTCGCAAATGGTAATTGCAAGCCGGATGCCGTCCAACTCCACCAGTTGCTGCGGGCGCGACGGCGCAAAATACCGCTGCTCATCGAACACGTCGTAAAAAGGCAGCAGACGCTTGTTCTGTTCCAGCAGCAGCCGGCCACCATCCAGTAGAACAGCGGCATTCACCGCCGGCTTGCCGCTGTCGCCGCCTGCCGGCAGCGCCACGCCGGCCAGCACCGCGGTTGACATCCCGCCCGTAGCCGCAGCCAGTTCATCGACAGCCGAGCGGCAGCGGGCCAGAAAGCTTGGTTTTTCAAGGAAATCGGCGGGAGGATACCCGCAAATCGCGAGCTCTGAAAACACGGTAAGACGGGCGCCCAAAGCGGCAGCGCGCCTACTTGCAGCGACGATCTTTTCCAGGTTTCCAGTAAAATCCCCGACCGTCGGGTCGATCTGGGCCAATGCGATCTTCACACTTCCAGTTTACAGCGGCAAACAAATGGGCCGCCTCATTCGGAGGCGGCCCATTCTTTTCTTCAATGACTTATCGATTGCCTACGTGCCCGTCCCGGCAAAAACCACGCCGATCGTCCTCACGATAATATTGAAATCCAGCCAGAAGCTCCAGTTATCGATGTAAGTCACATCCAGCGAAACATAGCTGTCGAACGATGGATCCTGGCGCCCCTGCAC
>DATCAX010000683.1:0-6337 GCA_036512375.1 Candidatus Angelobacter sp.
CGCGCACACCAGCGCGGCGCAAAGTGTGAGCACGCCTGAAACCAGCCAGACCAGGATTACGCCATGACTGCTCGGTACCAGCCTCGTCACCTCCGCGGGCTGCACAAAGATGAACGCGCCAACAATAATCCCCACCACCATTGACGTGGCGGCAGCAAGTCCCATAGATCGTCTGAGTTCAATCGACATAGCGTGAAGGCCGCGCGATTTTACCACGCGCCGAGCGTCAGACTTCTCCTGTCAACTTCCGCCTTCGCCTGACGGCCTGCAATCCGCAATGATTCCCATCACACTGATAGTCACAAACGTGCCGGTGCAGGTCTTGTCGCAAAGTAACGTAATCAGGATGGTCAACACCATCGTCCGGGTCGCATGCTTGCCGCGCAGCAACTTTGGCTCTGGCTCAAAGCTCCAGCATTCATGCGGTCACAACCTGCTCTATCCCCATCCGCTCGCTAGGTTCTCCTGTTTCGAACGCGCCTCATCTCTCCTGATCTGTTACCTGCTCCCACTAGTGCTGCGGCCAAAAGTCATCTTTTTCTCCGGCCCAATTCATCCGACGATAGCTTTATCACGGCTTCCCTCGGCCGCATGCAGAGTTCGAAGGAAGAACCATGACGCGTTCCGCAAACAATCTCATACTCAGTCTGCTGTTTTCTTGCTGGGCTGTATCTTCGCTCGCCGCAACACCTGCCCCCGATCCGGGCTCCAACACACATCTGCGCGTCCGTACCATCGCAGGCTATCTGATGGTCGTCGGCGTTACTATTAATGATCGCGGGCCTTTTGATTTCCTGATTGACACCGGAACCAACACCACTTTGATTGATCCCAAGCTGGCCGCGGAACTCGGCATGAAGCCCAGTGACAGACTCAAGCTGGCCAGTCTCGCCAGTGCTGCTGATGTACCTCGCTATTTTTTCCAGACGTTCCGTGTAGGGTCGGCTTCCGTCTCAAATCAGGAAGCCTTGGCGATACCTCTACCGCAGCTCACCGCTCTCGATCACAAAATTCGGGGCGTGTTGGGTATGAATTTTCTGCTTCAGTTCTCTTTTCGGCTCGACTATGAACACCGTGTGCTGGAACTCTATCCGTTCCCTGACGCTGCACAAGCACCTGCTGGATTGCGTGTCCCCGTCGAAATCAATGAGTCGCGACTGCTGATTAAAGTATCGTCCGACGCTTCTCCCCACGGAAGCTGGAAGCTCGCGCTCGATTCCGGCATCGCGCAGTTTCTGGTATTTCAGGACCGTGTCTCGCTCTCTTCACAACACTCATGTGGAACCTCGAATTGCCTGATGCAGGTTTCCACCAACCTGGCGGATCACAAGGCTTCAACCATTCGTCTGCAAGACATTTCCATTGCCGGCATCCGCCTGCCTGATACGCAGATCGTACTTCTGCGCAACGACATCCAGAAAACCTCTGACCTTCAGGACGGATTGCTTCCCGCGGCTCCGTTTCATTCCGTGTTCTTTGATCGCACAAATGCTACCGTCATCTTCAGCCCCTCGCCCGGGTCTGTTTCGATGGCGGGCTTGCAACACCCCTGACTTCTCCGTCTTAATGCCGTTTGAAGTATTGCACCGCGCGTTCATGGGCCTTGGCCTTTTCCAGCGTGGTGAACGTTCCCAGATTGCGGCGCTTGCCGGTCTTCACATTCTTCTTACGCGAGTACAAACGATATTCGCCTGATTTCAATTTACGTATCATGTTCCCGTCCTGATGTGTCAAAAGGCACTTAAACTTAGGATGATGGCCTCCGCCATTGCGTCGCCCATCCCCTCATCTGCCGCGCGTGTCATCCATCCCGGATATTAAGCAGCTCGCGTTGTCGAGCAGTGTTCGTTTCCGAACGTCGCATTTCAGAATCGATCACCCACGGGCCCTCACATTCGCCAGCGTTC
Source organism: Candidatus Angelobacter sp. (assembly GCA_036512375.1). Classification (GTDB taxonomy): domain Bacteria; phylum Acidobacteriota; class Terriglobia; order Terriglobales; family Acidobacteriaceae; genus Angelobacter. Next base: position 1,908 of record DATCAX010000683.1, read on the forward strand.
AACGTCTAACTGATGTCGATTGAGTCATTTCCTTTTCTTGGTTTCGTGGCACTCGATTTGCTCGCACGTGATACGTAAGACTCTGGAATCGGACTGGCTGACGGTCGGCGGGTCCGCGATTCATCGCACGCTTTTTCGGACGGAGGTCCTATGGCAAAGGTAGAGCGCATTCGTGAAATGGTAACCGGGTCGGTTGATCTCGAGTATGTCCGCCAAAAGACTGAGGCGGGCTGGAAGCTGGTGGCGATGGAGTGGCGGCGTGAAATCGCCGGTGACGAAGCCGAACAGCCAATCATCGTAGAAGATATTCCGTTCGGCCTGCGTGTTGCCACTGACTGTAGCCGCCTCGAAGAAGATCCCCAGGAACGCGCTGCCCTCGTGCAGATGATGGATTTGATCGTCCAGGATTATTCCATCACTCTCACCGCGTCTGAACTGAATAAGCGCGGCCTACGTACCCGCTCCGGCGGTTTCTGGACGCCAGTTTCTGTCTTCAAGATGCTTCCGCGCCTAATTGAAGTGGGCCCTCACATCTTCTCTAGTGATGACTGGGAAGAGCGTCGGGAACGTTTGCTGAAAATGGTATAGCCGCGATCGTCTCCGCAGTAGAATCCATGTGAGCGTTTGCGGAGCGACAGAAATGAAGATCATCAGCATCGGCGAAGTGCTCTGGGACATTCTCCCCTCAGCCGAGCACCTGGGCGGCGCGCCCTTCAACCTCGCTTTCCATGCGCACCTTCTGGGCCACGAAGTCTGTTTTGTCAGCGCAGTTGGCAATGATCCGCGGGGCAGCAGTGCGCTTGAGAAGATGAATGAATCGGGGCTCACCACCCGCTTCATCCGCCGGACCTCAAATTACCCCACAGGAACTGTTTCGGTCCAGATGGATTCCGCCGGACTGCCGCAATATCACATCCATCGTCCCGCCGCCTATGATTTCCCTTCCCTCAGTCCTTCTGATTTTGACGCATTGCTCACGCCCGCGCCCGATTGGATTTGCTTTGGCACTTTGCAACAGATGAGTGCTTCCGCGCACGACCTTACAAGCAAACTGCTGACTGCTGCGTCTGCCCCCAGACATTTTTACGATGTAAACCTTCGCGTCGATTCGTTCACCCCTGAACTGGTTCGCACGCTTGCCCGGCATGCTCATGTTCTCAAGCTGAATGAACAGGAGCTTCCCGCGCTCCAGGAGATAGGCGGAATCAAGGGCGGATCGCATGAGAAGTTCTGCCGCAACTGCGCCCGCACATTTGATCTTGAATCCGTCTGCATTACGCGCGGCCCACAAGGCTGTGCGCTCCTGCTGAACAATGAATACGTTGAAGCGCCCGGCTTTCCGATCAAGGTAGCGGACACCATCGGCGCCGGTGACGCTTTTTCCGCTGCGCTTCTCCACGGACTCAACGCCGGATGGCCCGCCGCCCAGATCGCCGACTTCGCGAACCGTGTCGGAGCACTAGTTGCCAGCCGTCCCGGAGGAACTCCAGCTTGGTCCGTGGCGGAGGCCATGGCGATCTAAGGCCTCATTACCCTGGATACACGAAAAAAACTTCGCTTGAATTCCATAAAGTGTGAGTACAATACGCCGCAGCAATAGCAATTTAAATAGGGGGAAAAAGTATGGTTAGACCTGTCGGCGTTACGATTCTTGCGATTCTCAACTTTATTGGAGCCGCCTTTTGTCTCCTGGGTGGAATTCTCATGATTTTGGGAGGCGGTTTCATCGCCACAATGCTGAGTCAGCAGGGCCAGAGCGGTGCAGGTGCCGCCGGCGTTCTTGCGGGATTAGGCGCTGCGGCTGGAGTGTTCATCATTATCATGGGCGGAGTCAGCGCCTTATTGGGATTTGGCCTATGGAAGCTTAAGGAATGGGCGCGCATCGTCAGCATCGTTCTGTACGGAATCAGCGGCGCGTTTCAGTTGCTCGCAATACTTGGATCGCTGGCCCATTTCAATGTATTTGCTTTTGTATGGAGCGTATTCTGGGTCGCGGTAGACGCCTTTATCATCTGGTACCTGCTCAAGCCAGAAGTCAAAGCCGCATTTCAGCGCCCCATGGTCATGGCCGCATCCGCGTAGCGCAAGAACTATTTAAACACTCGAACGAAGGGACGGATCACCCCCGTCCCTTCACACTTTTGAGGCAAGCTCGGAATTCGGATCCCGCACACGTTGTGAGTATGCCCGGCCTGAATCTGTTTACAAAGGCTTCCGGCCGTCATAAGGCTACCCAATCCCTGTACAATTTCTTTGCATCTCTGAAACTGCATGCCCAAAATCGTTTTTCTTTTTGACGTCGACAACACGCTCCTGAATAATGATCACGTCACCGCTGATCTCAAACGCCATCTGGAGCAGCAAGTCGGCCCCGAGCGCCAGCAGCACTACTGGAACTTTTTCGAAGAAATTCGTACCGAGCTCGGCTACGCAGATTATCTCGGCGCACTCCAGCGCTACCGCCTGGAGTACCCGCGCGATCCCAGCCTGCTCACGGTTTCGCACTTTCTCATCAATTATCCGTTCGCCACCCGCCTGTATCCCGATTCGCTCGACGCCATTGAGCACGTCAAGCAATGGGGCGCCGCCGCAATCCTCTCTGATGGCGATGTTGTTTTCCAGCCGCGCAAGATCGAGCGCTCCGGAATATTCGAATCTGTCAATGGCAACGTGCTGATCTACATTCACAAAGAGAAAGAGTTGGACGATGTGGAGCGCCGCTTCCCTGCCGATCACTATGTTCTGATCGATGACAAAATCCGCATACTGACCGAAGTCAAGAAGGTCTGGGGCAGCAAGGTCACAACCGTCTTTCCCAAACAAGGGCACTACGCGCTCGACCCCAAACTTATTGCGGCATATCCTCCGGCAGACATCAGCATCAATCGCATCGGCGATCTGCTGAGCTACACGCGTGAATCTCTGCTTTCACACCTTTCGCAGCTATGAATCTTGCCTTGGCGCAGCGGGAGCCTCTTCTGGCTATCGTCGCTCTTCAATGCCTGTGCTCCTGAACGAGGAACGAGTCGAAGGATTTTTGGCTTCATCAGATACTTCGCCGCCCAGGGGAAGTTCTACCCTTGCTGCCAATCCAATGCTGACTCAGATCCGCTTGCTGATCTTTCACGCCAAATGCTAAATTTATTGTCCAATCCACGGAGGCCCAGCATCATGCCAAAATACGTCATTGAGCGTGAAATTCCCGGCGCGGGAAACCTAAAGCCGGAAGAGTTACAGGCCATTTCGCAGAAATCCTGCGGCGTACTGAAGAACCTTGGCCCGCAGATCCAATGGCTCCATAGTTATGTCACCCAGGACAAACTTTATTGCATCTACATTGCGCCCAATGAAAAGATGGTGCGTGAGCACGCCAGCCAGGGCGGTTTCCCGGCCAACAAAGTTTCAGAAATAAAAACGACCATCGATCCCACGACCGCGGAATAAACGCCCAAAACCGATTTACGGCTTTCCCGCAATTCCCTGCACTTCAAAGCGGGCGTCGAACAATAGCTTGCCTGAGCCCAGAAATGCCCGCGCTGGAAATTCGCCTTTGAAATAGGTCCGATAAATCACGTTGAAGGCATCAAACAGCGTCACGTCCGAGCAAAAGATCTGGACCGACAAAAGATCGTGCATGGTCAATCCGGCGGCTTCCAGTGTCCGCTTCACGCCATCCAGCACCAGCCGGGCCTCTTCTTCTGCGGTGGCGGGTGGCCGGGTAGTCTTCGGATCAAGGCCGATGTGTCCGCTGATGTAAAGCGTATTACCGTGCCACACCGCATCACTAAACGGCAGGTTGCTGCGCATAGTACGTTCAGATCGAATGCGCTTCCCGCCCGCGGCCAGCCCGATGGCCAGCGCGAACACGTTCAGCAAAAGTAAGTCGGCAGTCATGGTTCCTCCCTGCACTGCAAGAGATGCTCAACCAGGCTCTTGCAGTTCATTTTTCTGATTCTACCGGCCCCGGCAAGGTAAAATTTGATTCAAGTGGTTAGCTCAATCTAGCAACTTGGAGGATACATGCGTAAATTGTTGGCGATCCTGCTTCTGCTCCCGGTCATTTCTCTGGCGCAGACAGCCGCGCCTAAAAAAGCTGCTTCGAAAGCCAAAGCGGCTGGCCCTGCCCCGGTGGTTGTCACTCCGGATAAAATCCAATGGGGTCCGGCTCCCCCGGTCTTCCAACCGGGCGCTCAATTCGCGGTCCTGGCTGGCGATCCCGGCAAAGCCGGCCCGTTCATTGTCCGTGTGAAGGTGCCCGATGGCTACAGAATCATGCCGCATTGGCATCCAACTGCGGAAAATGTGACCGTTCTTTCCGGTGAATTTCACGTTGGCATGGGCGATAAATTCGACGAGAGTTCCATGCTGACCTTGCCTGCACATTCGCTGGCCGTGGTTCCTCCTCACCATAACCATTACGCCATGGCCAA
>DATCAX010000684.1:0-17163 GCA_036512375.1 Candidatus Angelobacter sp.
GACTCAGCGCAGGACGTTATCGTGACCAGCGTTAGGCCCTCGGAAGACAAACCGTTGGGGACGAAGCCGGCTGGCAGTGCATCCGCGGCCGTTCAAAATGCGGATGCTGGAAAATCTGCCCCGCTCAGAGGCCAGGGCAAAGATAAAGACAAGGACAAAGAACGCGTGGTGACGCAGACTGCGGCAGAGACTGCCAAAGTTGTAACGCCGAAGATCGTAGTGGATGAAGGCGGCATGGAAGATTCCGGCCGCGCTGCCGGCCAGCCGACGAGCGGGCCTACGTTTGAATCGATTTCGCCCAAAGAATCCAGCAGAAACAAGCGGAAGACCGTTGAACCGAGTTCACGCGTTTCAAGCGCCGCGACCACGCGTACGGCCGCTCCCAATGCCGCCGGCGAACGTTCGCTCATACGCGCCTTGGGCCTGAAGATCGGCAAAATCGTGGTGGATGCCGGCCATGGCGGACATGACACCGGCACCATCGGTCCCAACGGTCTGGAAGAAAAAGATCTGGTCCTGGACGTGGCCTTGAAGCTGGGCAAGCTGCTGGAAGACAAGCTCGGCGCTGAAGTGGTTTACACGCGCGATGACGACACTTTTATTCCACTGGAGACTCGCACAGCCATCGCCAACAAAGAGCAGGCGGACCTGTTCATCTCCATTCACGCCAACTCTTCTGACGATCCCACGGCGCGGGGCGTGGAAACCTATTACCTGAACTTCACCAGCCGTACAGACGCCCTGGAAGTGGCGGCGCGTGAAAACGCGGTTTCAGAGCAGTCAATCCACGAATTGCAGGACCTGGTAAAGAAGATCGCGCTCAAAGAGAAAATTGGCGAATCACGCGAATTTGCCTCTGATGTTCAGCGCTCGCTCTATGCCGGACTGAGCGCCAAAAGCCCCAGCCTGCGCAATCGCGGCGTAAAGAAAGCGCCATTCGTGGTGCTGATTGGCGCCAACATGCCGTCGATTCTGGCGGAGATTTCTTTTGTCAGCAATCCTGACGATGCGAAGAAATTAAAGACCAATGACTACCGCCAGCGCATCGCTGACTCGCTGTATAAAGGCGTTTTCAAATATGTGAACAGCCTGAGCGGGATCAAGGTGGCGTCGAAGAACAATGGTTCCAGCACGACCGACGACAATACAACATCTGTCGCGGCGGCGAAGTAGCATGCGTCTTCAGGCTTTATATTTCTTTTAAATCAGGCGGGAGCCAACTCTCTTTCGCTTCCTTCGATTCAATCCGTTCACGGCTGTAGTATTCGAACACTAGGTTCTTGCTGTTGAGTTTTTCTTGGACTCGCCGTACTGACTGCTCCAAACATTTATTCCGATCCAAGACCTTCTCCACCTGTTTCAGCCAGAACCGGGTGAGCGTTTCGTGATACAGCCCAGTCACGCCATGATGCGCAGCAAAGCGCTTCAAACTATTGCGCATGCGGGCCATCGACGTTTCAAGATCGGACGCGTACAAATACACTACCGCCGCGATCAGATGGTCGCGATGATGGAATTCTTCTTTCGCCAGCAGGCAGCGCTCAAGCCGGTCAACCAGCGTAAGAATCTCGGCGTCGGACATTTTTGATCTCCCATTTTATTCTGCAAAGAAAAACGCCCGCCGGCATTTGGACCGACGGGCGAGATTGTGTTCACTTCCAGAATAGCCAAGAATTCAGCGGAGATCAAGGACGTAACGTTTGTGGATTGTGGTCAAAGCTGTCAAGGAGAACACAAGCCAGCAACGATAAATTCGCGCTGGCATCTGGTGAGATCCGATGCGGTTGTAGTTCATCTAAGATGCAGAATGGAGGCCCTTCATGGTCTAGAGTCTGGTTGGTAACCGGCAGCGCACTTCGAGTGTGACTCATATTGGACAGAGGTCACGGGCTTGCCGACCTTACAATCTCAAAACGGTACTAAAAGCATAGTGACAGGAGCACAAAATGTCCCATCAATTAATTGTTCCGAAGCCACCAGCTTCAGGGATCCCACCCGACAACCTTCAACGCCATCTCGCGCTGGCGCAAACCGGCACCGACGAGAAGCTTCCTCACATTGGGGTAGTCGGAGATACCTACACCGTCCTTCTCACCGGTAAAGACACGGCCGGCCGCTTCTGCCTGATCGACATGTACATACCTCCGAATGGGGGGCCACCACCTCACCGCCACGATTTTGAAGAAACTTTCGCTGTCCTTGAAGGAGAACTCCAGGCTACATTCCGGGGCAAGAAGCAGGTGGTGCGAGCGGGTGAAACAATCAACATCCCGGCAAATGCGCCGCATCAGTTTCGCAACTCTTCCTCCCATCCAGTCAGAATGCTTTGCATATGTTCGCCGGCAGGTCAGGAGGAATTCTTTATGGAGATTGGGATACCGGTCGCGACGCGCACAACGCCCCCGCCGATGCTCGATGAAGCAGCCCAGGAAGAGCTAAAAGCGAAGGTCGCGGCGCTGGCTCCGAAATATCGAACAGAGCTTCTCCAGCAAGGATGAAAGCAGCAGGTTTGCCACTAGCGTCCATCGGCTGGATTCCGGAATGAGTGGTTGGCGATAAGACTGATCTGCCAAGCGCATGTCTGGGGCAAGGAGTTGCATTAAATCTTCTCCGCCTCCAACCACTGCTGCACTTCGGCTTCGACGGAAAAGGACTGGCTCGCGTTCTCGCTGAAGCGTGCTTCCAGCGCAGAGGCAAACTTTTCCAGCGGAATTTCTTCGAAGCTGCCGCCTTGAACAAAGCCGCTCACGAAGCGCGCAGCGAATTCTTTCACATCGAGTTGCGCGTACTGAACCACATGGACAAGCTCATGAAAGAGCAGTGCGTCCGTGCATTCTTCATGACAGACAATCACGTCCACAAAGGTAATCGCCGTCATGGCAGAAAAGTCCGGCAGGTTGCGGATACCCATCATCTTGGCCATGGTATACATCGACGGATTGGACACGCGGGTGCCTTGCAGGACACAGAGTCGAACTGAGTCCAATACCGCGGCGGAAAAGAATGGCTGCATCGCCGTACGCTGAGCGTCAGTCAGCGGCATCGCCTGCGGCGCATATTTTTTTCGGCTGCTGTTGATGTAGTCCTCAACCATCGAGACGAGTTGAGAAACCATGGCGGGAGGAAGATTTTTAAGGTCCATGAAAGAAATTGGTAAATGGGTTATTTGGTAGTTGTGTAAATGAGAGCTTAGCAGATCGAAGATTCAGTTCTTGAAGATTCAGTTCTTAACGAAGTCAGATAAAATTGCGATTGGTGGCAAAAAAGAAAGGGTTCGGCTTGCGCCGAACCCCATTTACCACTCAATTACCAATTGTCTTAAGCCACTCCCATTTCCGCAGCGATGCGCTCGGTCACAAAGGCCTCAATCACATCGCCCTTCTTTACGTCATTGAAGTTCTGGAGGTTAATGCCGCACTCCATGCCATTGCGCACTTCGCTGGCATCATCTTTGAACCGTCGGAGTGAACCGACCTTGCCTTTGTAAACCTGCACGCCATCACGCATCAGGCGAACATCGGAATCGCGCTTGATCAGGCCGTCGAGCACATAGCAGCCCGCGATGGTGCCGGCCTTGGGTACGCGGAATGTATCGCGGACTTCAGCACGACCCATGTAGGTTTCCTTGATAACGGGATCAAGCAGGCCGAGCATGGCTTTCTTGATCTGGTCCTGGAGTTCATAAATGATCGAGTGCAGGCGGATATCGATCTTCTCTTGCTCCGCCAGTTCCTGCGCTTTGCGCTCAGGCCGCACGTTGAAGCCGATGATCACTGCATTCGAAGCCGACGCCAGCAGCACATCATTTTCATTGATGGCGCCCACACCGGTGTGAAGAATCTTGATCTTCACCTTTTCATTGGAAAGCCTGGTCAGCGTATCAGCCAGAACTTCCGACGATCCCTGCACATCTGCCTTAAGGATGATGGGCAGTTCTTTCATGCCCGCAGTCTTGATCTGCTCCGCCAATCCTTCCAGAGAAAGCTTGGAGCTCTTGAGAAGCGTGGCTTCACGAGCGCGCTGTTCGCGATACTCGGCGATCTGACGCGCTTTTTCGCGGTCAGCCACCATGAGCACGTCACCCGATTGCGGCAAACCTTCCAGACCAATCACCTCAACAGGGGTTGACGGCGGCGCTTCTTCCACGGCTTTGCTGCGATCGTCAAACATGGCGCGCACTTTGCCAAACGTATTGCCGATGATGAAGTTGTCGCCAACACGCAACGTGCCGTTCTGTACCAGCACAGTGGCAACAACACCGCGACCGCGATCAATCTTGGCTTCAACCACGGTGCCCGTTGCCGGACGCTCAGGATTGGCCTTGAGATCCTGCAGGTCGGCCACCAGACAGATCATTTCCATCAGAAGGTTCAAGTTGGTGCGCTTCTTGGCGGAGACATCCACGAATACCGTGGTGCCGCCCCAGTCTTCCGGCATCAGTCCGCGATCAGCCAGTTGCTTCTTCACGCGGTCCGGCAATGCCTCCGGCTTGTCGATCTTATTCACGGCAACGATGATCGGCACTTTCGCCGCTTTGGCGTGGTCCATGGCTTCAAGGGTCTGCGGCATCACGCCGTCATCGGCTGCGACGACGAGTACGACGATATCCGTGACCTTGGCGCCGCGTGCACGCATACGCGTGAACGCTTCGTGACCCGGCGTATCCAGGAATACGATCTGCCGACCGAACGCCGGCGAATCTTCCTTGGTGATCTTTACCTTGTAAGCGCCGATATGCTGCGTGATTCCACCGGCTTCTCCACCGGCGACGTCGGTCTCGCGAATCGCATCCAGTAGTGATGTTTTGCCATGATCGACGTGACCCATGATCGTAACCACAGGCGGACGCGTTACCGCGGCAAGCGCGGCTTTTTCTTCTGTGACTCCCGTCAATGTCGCCATTTCCTGCGCTGCCTGGTCTTCAAAGCTGATTGATTCAGACTCGGCGCCAAAATGCCGTGCCAGGTCCTTGGCTAATTCGAAGTCGAGACTCTGGTTTACCGTGGCCATCACGCCCTTCATCAACAGTCGGGCGATCAGGTCTTTAGCGCGTACGCCCAGCTTTTCCGCCAGGTCCTTTACGCTGATGCCTTCACCAATGGTGATGGACCGCGTGATTGGAAGCGGCTCGTTCGACAACGCCAGACGTGGCGGTGGAACAAAGCCCTTCATCGTGCCTTCTTTTTCCCTCGGAATGTACGGCTGGCCTGGACGGCGCGCTGGCCCGCCCGGACGTGCCGGTCTTCCCGCTGGCGGCGGAGGTCCACCTGGGCCTACGCCTCCTCCCATACCAGGGCGTGGCGGATAGCCACCGGGACGTGGTGAACTTGTCGGATGCGGACCGCGGCGCTGTTCGCCGGGCCTGCTTTGATATTGCGGGCGCGATCCCGGAGGGCCTCCGGGGCCACTTGGGCCTCCGGGGCCGGATGGCCGGGGCCGCTGAAAGATTGGCTGGCCGCGAACCACGCCCTGCGGACGCTGTCCCGGGCCACCCTGCCCTTGCATGGGCCGCGTGCCCGGGGCACCCTGCATTGGTCGGCCTTGCGGAACGCTGGGCGGAGCCACGCGCGGAGGCGGCGCCGTGTATACCGGACGCGGTCCGGTCTGCGGCGTAATCATTCTTCTCTGCTGCACAATCGGCTGGCCGGGTACGGGCCTGCTAGAAGGCGCAGGCGGAGTACCTTGCGGGCCTGCTGCCGCCACAGGTGATGCAACAGGCGCCTTGGGCTGTGCGGCTGGCGGCGGAGCAACGACTGCTGCCGGAGGATGTACGGGCGGGATAACCACAACTGCAGGCGGAGCAGTCGGTTTTTCAAATGGAGGAGGCGCAACCACTACCGGCGCGACTGGTTTGACCAAAGGAGGTGTAACCACAACACTTCTTTCCGCTGCCGGAGCAGCCGGTTTGGGGATTACAACAGTCGGCTTCTCTGCTGCTGGAGGCGCTGCCACCGGCGTCGCTGCTTTCACGGGCGCCGGAGGAGCAATGGGTGTCACAGTAGCGGCAGGCGGTCTCGCCAGTTGTGCGGGCGGATGCTGCTGGTCCTGCTCTCTCTGCCGGAGCAGTTTCATTACGTCGCCAGGTTTGGAGATCTTGGAAAGGTCAATCTTTGGTTTGACCTCTGTCGCGGACGTTCTTTCTCGCGAAGATGAACCAGACCTGGCCGAAAAGTGCTTTCGTACCCGTTCCGCTTCATCCTCCTCAATCGAGCTTGAGTGGGTCTTCTTCTCCGTCACGCCAACCGCATCCATGACGTCGAGAATTGCTTTGCTTTTGACCTCAAGCTCTCTGGCCAGATCATTGATTCGAATTTTCATCCGCTCTCTATTTCCTCCAGGTACCTGTTACACGATCATAATGACCTCACGGTTTTTGCCTTGAATCTCACTACGATGGTTCTTCTTCCGATTCTTCACCTGGCTTTGCCAGTTCCGGTTCTACCGTCCCCGTACCCGCGGGCTGTTCTTCGCCATGCGTGTGCACTTCTGCCACGTCGGCGTCGGGCGCGTTTTCCACGCCGGCAATTGCCGCCGCTTCACTAGCCTGACCCGTCTCCACCGCTTCCGCGTACTCAGACGTTGCCGCTTCAGCCGCTGCTATCTCAGCCACCGGCTCCGCGCCTTCCACGGCGGCTGTTTCGCCGGCTTCAGGTACGGCAACCACGGCGCCAGTTTCAAGGATAGCGAAGTAATTATTCACCGCAATACTGATTTTTTCCACTGTCTTGGGGCCTACGCCGGGCACTTCTTCCAGTTGCTCGGGCGTCATGTCAGCCAGGGCTTCCACCGTGGAAATTCCCGCCTCACTCAGCTTGCCGATCAAGACCTCACCCAGATCAGTAACGTTTGCCAGCGGCGTGGACTGCTGATTTGTCAGCGATTCCATCTGCTGCTCCACTTCCTGGCGCTTCTCTTCTTCACTCTTGATGTCGATCTTCCAGCCCAGCAGCTTTGCCGCCAGCCGCACATTCTGCCCCTTCTTGCCGATGGCAAGCGAGAGCTGGCTGTCGTCGACAACCACTTCAAGGTGCTTGTCTGACTGGTCAACCACGGTCACGCGGCTTACCTTGGCCGGTTGTAACGCTTTTTCAGCGAATGTGACCGGATCTTCGTGGTATTCGATAATGTCAATCTTCTCGCCGCGTAGCTCGCGGATAATCGACTGCACGCGCATGCCTTTCATTCCAACGCATGCGCCAACGGCGTCCACATCTTTGTCGCGTGACATTACGGCAATCTTGGTGCGCTCGCCGGCTTCACGGGCAATGGCCCTGATCTGCACTGTGCCGTCATAAATTTCCGGGACTTCCGTCTGGAACAGGTTTTGCACCAGCTCCGGCGCAGCGCGAGAAACAACCACGGCGGGGCCTTTCGAATTCTTGTCCACCCGAACCAGCACGGCGCGCACGCGCTCGCCCACTGAGAACGACTCCAGCCGCGATTGTTCTTTCTTTGACATGCGGGCTTCAGCCCGTCCGATGTCAAAGATCACGTCCGGCCCTTCAATGCGTTTTACCGTGGCGTTCAGGACTTCGCCCACGCGTCCAATGTACTCGTTGTAAATCGTGTCCCGCTCCGCTTCACGGACTTTCTGAAAAATGATCTGCTTGGCAATCTGCGCGGAGATGCGGCCCAGACCTTCAGTAGATTTCAGAAAGCGTACTTCGCCGCCGACCTCGGCGTTCGGGTCAATCGCTTTGGCTTCATCCAGCGAAATTTCCAGTTGCGGATCTTCAATGTCATCTTCTGAGGGCAGAATGTTCTTCACCGCGTACACGCGGATATTGCCGGTTTCTTTGTCCAGCTCGCCCTTCAGATTTTCCTGGCTTTTTTCCTTCTTGCGAGTGGCCGCAACAATAGCGTCTTCCACCGCGCTTACAACAATTTGCGGATCAATTCCCTTTTCACGGCTCAGGGCATCAATGACGTTATAAATCTCACTAGCCATACAAAACGGTCCTTATAAGTGCCTTGCTAGATTAAATCTCAGGTACCAGATTGGCTTTTTCCACGTTGGCCAGGTCAATCTCAATTTGTTGCCCCGCTGGCTGCGGGTGTCCCGGTTTCGGCTTCTTCTTGCCCGGGATCGTTTCCAGAACCAGCTTGCCCTCTGCAAAACTCTGTAAACGCGCTTCAAAGTGCCTGTTCCCGTTCACCGGCTCACGCGTCGTCAGCTTTAACCTGCTCCCGGTAAAGCGCTGGTAATCTTCCGGCCGCACCAGCTGCCTGTCCAGCCCCGGCGACGACACTTCCAACGTGTACGCCTGGCCCTGAACTGCATCTTCCACATCCAGGATGGTTGAAACATCCCGGCTGACGATGGCGCAATCTTCGTGCGTTACGCCTTCCGGTTTGTCGATGGTGATTCTCAGGGTGCGCGCTTTGCCGCCGCCCCGCAGTTCCACATCCACAACTTCAATACCCTGTGCTGCGGCCACGCGGCCGGCAATTTCGCGAATTGTATTGAGGTCCGCTGCCATCCACTTCCGCTAATTAACCGGCTTCGATCAGTCGAATCGATTCATTTAATTCACCAACAAACGGCGAGGCCGACTTGCGCGCCGAGCCGCTTTAGCACAAGCGCTCGGCAAATCTCTGCGTACGTCATAACGCCTGGCGGTTTGGAGCGCAGCGACAACAGACGACCAAAAAAGAAGTGGGCAATCCGCCCACTGGTACGTTCGCCACGAATTGGGGACTTCTAACCCACTCAGACCACCTTCCGGCCTGAGCCGAAACCAGCTACCACTCCTTAATAATACCCCCAATCCGCACAAAAAACAACGCGCACAAGGCCTTGAAACTGTACCCTTTTTGGATTGCGAATCGCTGGCAAACCATTTGTTTACAGGCAGTTCGCGACTGGTCTGGTCCAACTATTTTTCCGTGCCATTCTGCGTGCCGCTAATCTTTTTTTCCCATCAAGCCTATACGATCAGCGCCCGCGTGATGGGTAATGTCTACCGCCTCAGCCACATATTCGAAGTCAACATCCGGGTCTCCACTAACAAAAGCTACCCGGTCAACCCGGAGTTTAAATGCAGCTGTAAGCCGAGTTTCCAGCCCATCCCAGGAAACTTCCTCCTGGTTGAGCATAAGCACCGGCCGCTTGCTCTCACCAGCGTCTTTTAATTGGATGACAATGGGCGTCAGAGGATTCTTCTCCAAGCTCTCAGCGCTCGGCTGTGGAACCAGGGTCTTCTCTCCCCACTTGTGTTCCGGGAGAATGACCATAAAGATGATCAGCAGGACCAGTAGAACGTCAATCAGCGGCGTGACGTTGATTTCACACGAGCGTGTGCTGCGCGCTTCAACCATCATTGACATGGCTGTCTCCTTCTGCGTTCGGACCGCATTGGCGATCCCGCTTGAGTTTTTCGCGCGCTGTACTAATTGACACTCAAGGGCTTAAAGATGTTCCCAGCTAATCAGGCCTGGACGCAGAGGTTCGCTAGAACTCTGGAGAAAAAAGTTGGTAGAGAAGCGGGAAACTGTACCACGCGATTTCCATGCTGAATCCCGGGCCCGAGACTTGCCGACGACGAGCGGTGAGAGATCGGCTCCGCTGCCGCATTGGGACCATAGGTCCAGAAGAGCAGATTCCTCGCTCCGCTCGGAATGACAATTTCAAATCGAGTATTGATTCGCGTCTTTCGCGTTCATTCGCGGCTAATAGGTCCGCGAAGCCGACTTGCGCGCTGAGCGGGCTGCTTCAGATCTTGAACAATTTCGCGGAAGATATTTTCACTAAAGCGGTTTGGAGCGAAGCGACAAGAATTGACGATTCCCTACCACTTGAACCGTTTATGTCCTTCCATCACGATCTTTCGTGCCGCATCGCCATCGGCCCAGCCGGCCATCTCCGTCTTCTTGCCTTCGAGAGCCTTGTAGATGGAAAAGAAGTGTTCAATTTCCAGCGCCGTGTGAGAGAACACCTGGGAATAATCGTTCACGTCTTTGTACAGCGGATCGCTTTCTGCCACCGCCAGAATTTTCTCATCTTTCTTGCCCTGGTCCACCATCTGGAGCACCCCAATAGGCCGCACTTCAATCAGACATCCGGGAAAGCTGGGCGCTTCCACCAGCACCAGCACGTCCAGCGGATCGCCGTCCTGTCCAAGCGTGCAGGGAATAAAGCCATAATCGCCGGGATAATGCACGGGTGAAAACAGCGTGCGATCCAGTTTGAACACGTGAAGCTGCTTGTCATACTCGTATTTATTGACGGAATCTTTGGGGATTTCAATCACCGCGTTCACGCGATGCGGAGCTTTATCGCCTATGGGAAGTCTGGTGTAATCGGGCATGTTTAATTTTTAACCTGCGGCAATCCTTATTCTAGGGTATTTTAGTGGGCGGTGAGGTGCCTGCCATGCGCTTGATCATCGGGTTCCTTGTTCTCCTGCTTTCATCCGGGGCGGCGGCCCAGGAGTGCACCGTTAGAGTGTGGGCGTCTTTTTATGATCAACGCACGACGGAAGAAATCCAGACGCTCAAGACCGAAGACCTGGAAGTGAAGATCGACGGGAAAAAGCTGCCGGTGCTTAGCGCCAGCCGTGACGTCAATAACCGCTTGTTGATCCTGCTTGAGACCGAGGGTTCCGCAAAGAACGATAAGCTTGCCGACCTGGTGAATACTGTCACCCTTCAGGCGCGGCAGGCGCCGGAAGGCAAACCGGTGGCGTTCGGCGTCTTTGCCGAAAAAGCGCTGTTCACAAAAGGCTTTTCATCCGAACCGGAAATGCGCACCGCCGCAATCAACACAGTCATCGAGGAAGCTGGGCCACTCGGCAAGCGCGTGGCGCTCTGGGATGCCCTGCATCAGGCGCTCGCGCTGTTTGGTCCGCACCAGCCGGGAGACACCATCCTGCTTGTCGGCGATCCATATGACGATTTCAGCCGCCACTCAGCCGACGGGGTAGAGAAGGAATTCGTCACCAGCGGGACCCGGCTGTTCATGATGCGAAGAATGCATGGAAGCCGCGTTGACCGGGACTTCCTCTGGAACTCGCACGAACTGGAAAAAACCGTACTGGCCCGCGTTACTCAGGAAACGGGCGGCCTGCTCAGCGAGTACATGGCGTCACTGATCCGATTTTCCTGGGCCGGTTACGTGCTGGAAATCAAGTTGCCGCCCGGAGTAAGCCGGCCGCACAAATGGAAAGTCCAGTTCCGTGGACCAGCGGCTGAAGCGCACAGGAAAACGAATTTTTATTATCCCGTTCGGGTCCCCCCATGCGGGCAGGCTGATGACGGATCCCAAAAAGAAAGCGCCCAAACGGGCGCTTTTTAAGAAATCAAGTCTGGCGCTGACGGTCTTACTTCTTCTCTTTCTTCTCTTCGTCGCCGCCGTCCTGTTCGGCTGCCGCGGCTGCCTGCTCATTTTCCATCTGCTTGCGCACTTCTTCCTGGCGCTTGGTGCGAATCTCCGCCCGCTTGGCGCGCTTGGCTTCAATCACCTTTTCGCTGCCCAGCAGTTCGATGTAACAGGTGGCAGCTCCATCGCCCTGCCGCCATCCTTTGTGAATGATGCGCAGGTAACCCCCTTGGCGGTCGCCGAAGCGCGGGGCCACTGTTTCAAACAAGCGGCTGACTGACTCGCGCGTCATCAGGTAGCTGCCGGCCAGGCGGCGCGCCGAAAGGTCGCCGCGCTTGCCCAGCGTGATCATTTTTTCCACGTGCGGACGCATCGCCTTGGCCTTCGCCGGAGTGGTTTCAAGCCGCTCTTCCATGATGAGCGAGGTCACCAGGTTGCGCAGCAGCGCGCGCCTATGGCTGGTGTTACGTCCGAGTTTTTTCGTGTGTCTCTGATGACGCATGGTCAGTTTCCTTCAGATTCAAAAATCGAATAATTTTGTAAATAGCCTAAAATTCCTGCCCGTCGCCACCTTCATCCAGGCCACCGCCGCCCATGGGCACCGCGGATGGCATCTGGCTGGTGGGTCCGGGGACGGCGTTGCCCTGATCATCGATCTTCATGCCCAGCGAGAGGCCCATGGAAGCAAGGATTTCCTTGATTTCATTGAGCGACTTGCGGCCGAAGTTCTTGGTCTTGAGCATCTCCGCTTCCGTCTTCTGCACCAGCTCGCCGATAGACTGGATATTCGCGTTCTTCAGGCAGTTGTAGCTGCGCACAGAAAGCTCCAGCTCTTCCACCGAGCGGTTCAGGTTTTCGTTCTTGATCAGCGGCTTCTCTTCGCCACGCGATTCCGTCTCCAACTCTTCTTCAAAGTTGATGAAGATGGTCATGTGGTCTTTGATCAGCTTGGCCGCCAGGCCCAGCGCGTCGGCCGGGGCGATGGAGCCGTTGGTCCAGATTTCGATATCCAGCTTGTCGTAGTCGGTGATCTGTCCCAGGCGGGCCGCTTCCACCGTGTAATTGCATTTGCGCACCGGGGAATGGACGGAATCGATCGGGATAAAGCCCAGTCCCAGGTCTTCGTCAAAATTCTTGTCGGCGGCCACATAGCCGCGGCCGCGCTTCAGGCGCATTTCCATGTCCAGTTTGCCGCCCTCGGAAACCGTGGCGATGTAAACAGTTTTGTCCAGGATTTCAACGTCACCATCAGCCTCAATCATGGCTGAGGTGATTACGCCCGGATGCTCGGCCTTCAGGTAGATGGCCTTGGGACCATCGCCGTTCAGTTTGAACGGGACTTGCTTCAGGTTAAGGATAATGTCAGTTGCGTCTTCCACTACGCCGGGAATCGACTGGAATTCATGCAGCACGCCTTCAATCTTCACGGCGGTTACGGCCGCGCCTTCAATCGAAGACAGCAGCACGCGCCGGAGGGCGTTGCCAATGGTGGTGCCGAATCCACGCTCAAAGGGCTGGGCGTAAAAACGGCCGTATTTGTCGGTAAGTGTCTCGGTATCGGTGGCAAGACGCTTGGGCTTTTGGAAACCTCTCCAGAGAACCATATTCTTTTTGTCCTTTCAACTCCGCTCCGTTTGGCGCATGCGGCTGGGAGGCCACAAGGCGGTTCTGGTGCGGGCAATTGCGAAGCTGCTGGCGATCTGCAGCTTCTGGCCGAAATAAAATTGTAGGTTGATGAATCAGTGGGAACCTATTGGATGCTTGTCCCCTAAGCTTCGATTCATCAGGCGGTATGCAGCGGGCCTGTACCCGCCGCTTACCGTTTCTTTTAAGGGCTCCACAACGCTTCGCTGTTTCGCCCTCGCGCTTTGCTCGTGCATTCGGCACTCGCTCCGCGTTCACCCAGCTACTTGCTGTACAGTTCGACGATCAACTGTTCGTTGACCGGCGCATTGATATCTTCACGCTTCGGCAGGGCCAGAACACGGCCCTTCAGGTTGTCGCGGTCCACTTCCAGCCATCCGACCACAGGCTGGTGGCTCGAATAATCGCGCGCACCCTCGATCACCGTAAATTTCTTGGCCTTGTCGCGCACCTGAATTTCGTCTCCTGCGCTCACCTGGAATGACGGAATGTTCACGCGGCGCCCATTCACGTCAATGTGGCCGTGGCGAACAATCTGCCGGGACTGCCGCCGTGATGTGGCGAAGCCCAGCCGGTAGACAACGTTGTCCAGCCGGCGCTCCAGTTGTTGCAAGAGCAGTTCGCCGGTAACGCCGGGCTTGCGCGCGGCTTTTTCAAAGTAGTTACGGAACTGCGTTTCCAGGGTGAAATACATGCGCTTGGTCTTCTGCTTTTCCCGGAGCTGCAGGCCGTAACCTACAACTTTGGCCTTGCGGTCCTTGCCATGCTGGCCAGGAGCGAAGTTGCGCTTTTCCACGGGGCACTTATCAGTGAAGCACTTGGCCCCTTTCAAGAATAATTTCATGCCTTCGCGACGGCAAAGCCGGCAGACTGCACCTTTATAACGTGCCATTTGTTACTCTCCTCTTCTTCGAGTGGCGATCGGTTTACAGGAGGTGGTTCCCTTCGTCCCGATCCGTTTAGCTGTCAGCCTCTAGCTGCCAGCTTCTAAAAAATCTCTTGTTTTACCAGCAGCTAGTAGCTAGTTGCTAGCAGCCGGCGCGTTATACGCGCCGTCTTTTCGGCGGCCGGCATCCGTTGTGCGGAATGGGCGTGACGTCTTTAATCGTCTTCACGTCCAGCCCGGCTGCTGCCAGCGCGCGGATCGCCGACTCACGTCCCGATCCCGGTCCATTTACGCGCACTTCAACCGAACGCATGCCATGATCGCGGGCCTGGCTGGCGGCATTGCTGGCGGCCTGCTGCGCGGCAAACGGTGTGCCTTTACGCGAACCGCGGAAGCCCAGAGATCCGGAGCTTTTCCACGCCAGAGTTTTACCTTCACTATCCGTGATGGTCACAATGGTATTGTTGAAGGACGCCTGAATGAACGCCACGCCATGCGGAACGTTCTTGCGTTCTTTCTTCTTGAAAACTTTTTTCTTGCCTTTTGTCCCGGTAGCGCCGCTTCCGGGTGCCGCTGCTGCTGCTGCTTTCGCCATTCTCTTTATTCCTCTGCATCGCTACCGGAACGGCTATCTCGCCTATCCCATCAGCAATGTCATCTAGCTATGAGCTTCTAGCTCCTAGCAAAATCTCTCGGATCTGATCACCATAGCTAATGGCTTGCAGCCAGTAGCTAGCGGCTTCTTACGTTTTGGCCGCGGTCTTTTTCTTGTTGGCTACCGTGCCTTTGCGCGGGCCTTTGCGGGTGCGCGCATTGGTGTGGGTGCGCTGTCCGCGAACCGGCAGGTTGCGCCGATGGCGGTAGCCACGGTAGGAGCCAATCTCAATCAGCCGCTTGATGTGCATGGAAATATCTTTGCGCAGATCACCTTCCACGTCGCCTTCGGCTTCAATGGCCTGGCGGATGCGGTTGACTTCATCCTCATTCAGGTCCTGGACTTTCTTCATGGGCTCGACCTTCGCGGTCGCGAGAAGTCGCGTGGAACGCGAGTTGCCGATTCCGTAGATATACGTCAGCGCGATGTTCACATGCTTGTTGCGCGGAAGATCAACGCCTGAAATGCGTGCCATTTTATCTTTTCTCCTGAGGGCGGCCGCAGTTTGCGGATTCACCCATCTCTACATTCAAGTGTCGATCGGTTTACAGCCCGGCAGGGCCTTCGTCCCGATCCCGATAACTACCCTTGCCTTTGTTTGTGTTTCGAGTTCTCGCAGATCACCCGCACCACACCCTTGCGGTGCACGATCTTGCACTTGTCGCAAATCTTTTTTACTGATGCTCTAACCTTCATAATTTCCTTGATTCCCATGTGGCACAGGCTTCGTTGCCAGTGCTCTTTATTTGTATCTGTACACAATGCGCCCGCGCGTCAGGTCATAGGGTGAGAGTTCCACCGCGACCTTGTCGCCAGGAAGAATGCGAATGAAGTTCTTGCGCATTCTGCCGGAAACGTGTGCCAGCACCTGATGCTTGTTGTCCAGTTCCACCCGAAACATGGCATTGGGCAGCGGCTCAACCACCGTTGCCATCACCTCAATCGCGTCTTCTTTGCTCACCTAGCTCCTTGAAGCCTGCGTTATCCGCGTCAGCTTCCAGCAAAAAACTTTTCTTTCGTTTACTCAGTCAACACCAGGGGCCCGTTCCGAGTGACCGCTACAGTGTGCTCGAAGTGTGCGCTGTAGCTGCCATCTTCGGTGACGGCGGTCCACTTGTCGTCCAGGACGCGCGCCCCCGGCTTGCCGATATTGACCATTGGCTCAATGGCGATGACCATGCCTTCGCGCAGGCGCGTGCCGTGGCCGCGTGTGCCGAAATTCGGCACCTGCGGGTCTTCATGCAGCCGCGTGCCGATTCCGTGTCCCACAAATTCGCGAACCACGCTGAAGCCGTTGGCCTCAACATATTCCTGCACTGCCGCGCCCACGTCTCCGACGGTCTTGCCCAGCCTGACTTCAGCGATAGCTTTTTTCAACGACGTTTCCGTTACGTCCAGCAGCTTCTGTAATTCCGGCGCCAGTGATTTTCCCACCGGTACAGTAATAGCCGAGTCGCCGTAATAGCCGTCCAGCACTACGCCGCAGTCAATCGAAACGATGTCGCCTTCTTTCAGCACCCGTTTTTCTGAAGGGATGCCGTGAATGATTTCATTGTTCACTGACGTACACAGCACGCACGGATAATCGCAATAGCCCTTGAATGCCGGCTTGGCGCCGAACTCGCGAATCTTTTCTTCCGCCGCGTTTTCCAGGTCCATGGTGGAAACGCCGGGAGCGACAAGTGCCCGCACAGCATCCAGCACCTGACGGACGATCTGCCCGCTGCGTTTCATCTTTTCCAGTTCGGATTGTGATTTGCAGTTAATCATTCGTCGCTGTTAATCACTCAATGCCTGCCGCAGCAGCCCCGCCTTCAATTGCGCGAAACATATCCGCCATTACCTTTTCAACAGGCTGTTCTCCGTTGATCCGGCGCAACCTTCCCTGCTTCCGATAAAAATCTTCCAGAGGCTTGGTCTGGCGTTCATAGCTCTTCAAACGCTCAGAAATAACCTCTTCCGTATCGTCAACGCGCTGGAACAACTGGGTGCCGCAGGCGTCGCAAACGCCTTCTTCTTTGGGCGGCTGGAGATAGATGTTGTAAATCTTGCCGTCGACAGGACAAGTACGGCGGCCCGTAAGCCGTTGCAGTAATTGATTATAACTTACATCAACACCCACGACAACCATGGGCTTCCTGTCGCCCGCCTTCGCCGCCAACTCACGATCCAGCCATTCCGCCTGCGCTACCGTCCGCGGAAACCCATCCAGAACAAATCCCCGATCACAATCCGGCTGCTTGATCCGGTCTGCAACCATGCCATTTACCAGGTCGTCAGACACCAGGTCGCCCCGCTCCATGACCCTTTTCGCTTTCCTGCCCAGGTCAGTGCCGCGGTCCACGTTATCCCGCAGGATGTCCCCGGTGGAGATGTGGGGAATCCCGTAGTGCTCGGCAATCAACTTGGCCTGTGTGCCTTTGCCTGCCCCAGGCGGTCCTTGCAGAACAATCGGGCCCACAAGTATGTTTTTCCCGCTCATAGCGTCAACACCGTTGCTGGCCGGAAATTCCGCTTAACCCCAGAGCCTTCTGCCGCGAACACGTCCGCTGCGAGAAGTAAAGCCTTCATAGTGGCGCATCACCAGTTGCGATTCAATCTGGTTGACCGTGTCCATGGCCACGCCCACCACGATCAGCAGCGATGTGCCGCCAAAGTAAA